>JANOED010000148.1:0-2798 GCA_031413035.1 Leifsonia sp.
CCGCCTGATCGGTATCGAGGCTGTTGGGATCCGGTGATCCCGCGCGTTAGGCGCGGATCGCGGGTATCGCACTCGTGCGCGACATGAATCGAACGACGTTCTCGTCAACGATGATGTCGCTCGGCCGAAGCGGTCGCGTGAGAAACAGACCGTCGAGTTCTGAGATGCGACTGAGCGCAACATAGGTCTGGCCGGGGGCGAACGACCGCTGCCCCAGATCGACGATCGCCCGGTCATAGGTCTTGCCCTGCGACTTGTGAATGGTCACCGCCCAGGCCAGGCGCAACGGGAACTGGGTGAACTCGGCAACGACATCCTTGCGCAGCGACTTGGTCAAGGGCGAGTAGCTGTAGCGGAACTTCTCCCACACCGCGGGTTTCACCTCATGGCGCTCGCCGTCAATCTCGACCCACACGGTCGTGTCGATCTTGAGAACCGTGCCGACACTACCGTTGACCCAGCGCTGAGCGTCTCCCCCGACATCGTTGCGCAGAAACATTACGCGCGCCCCGACCTTCAGCTCGAGCGCCTCGTCGGCAGGATAGGCGCGGCCGCCGAACTCTCCACTGATCTCGGCGCGAGCGGTGAGCACCCGGCCAGGGAGGCGCGCGAGCTCTGTGGCGTTGATGCGGGTTACCGTTCCGTTCGTGGTGGCCAGAGTGATCGCGCCATCCGTCGGAGCAGGGCGAGCCCCCACCTCGTTGAGGCGACCCGCAATCTCGGCGGTGACGGCTCCGTGCCGCACGGCGTTGAGCATGCGCTTGAACTCATCCTCGTGCTGGCGGTGAATTGTCGAGAGTTCGTAGATGGTCAGGTCGGTCTCGTCCCAGACCTTGGCGTCGAAGAACCACATCGAGTCATACCGGTCGGCGAAGTAGGCGCGCTCATCGCCCTCACCGGGCACCGGTGCTAGCTGGTATGGGTCGCCAAAGAGCACGACCTGCACGCCGCCGAACGCCTCATTCTTGCGTTGTCGCGCCTGCCTGAGCGAGCGGTCAATCGCGTCGAGAAGATCGGCATTGACCATCGACACCTCGTCGATCACGAGGGTGTCGATCGTGTTGAGTAGCTTCCTCAGCTCGGCGCTCTGCTCTATGTCGTGGTCGGCAATGACTCCGATCGGCAAGCGAAATAGGGAGTGGATGGTCTGCCCGCCCACGTTGAGCGCTGCAACGCCGGTGGGTGCGCTGATCACCAGTTGCTTCGAGGTTCGCCACGACAGATAGCTGAGAAGCGTCGACTTTCCGGTGCCGGCTCGACCGGTCACAAAGATGTTGTCGCGCGTCGTCTCGATGCGCTCGAAGACCGCCTGCTGCTCTGGCGACAGGCTGACATCGATCACTGGAACACCGTAACTTAGGATGAAGCAATGCGGCGGGAGATGCTCACTTGGTCGCTCATCGCTGCGGCCCTGATCGGCGGCTTCGTCGGCACCGTGCTGATCCTGAATGCGACGCTGTACAGCGCGAGCGGGTTCGTGCGCAGCTACCTCGATGCCCTAGCGCGGCACGACGCGACCGGGGCACTTGAGCTCGTTGGCCCGAGCGTCGCCGGCGACGCGTCAACCGCGCTGCTCGACCGAAGCGCGATGGGGGAGCTCGCTGACATCCAACTGATCAGCGACACTGCGACCGCAGCCGGCGACCACACGGTGGTGTACGGCTACCGCGTGGGAGATGTCGAAGGGCAGTCGAGCTTTTCTGTGCGCCCCACTGGCACCCTGCTGGGTCTGTTCGCCACCTGGGCGTTCAGCACGAGCCCCCTTGGGGTCATCGAGCTGACCGTGAGCCACGATGACCGGTTCTCGGCGAACGGAGTCGAGCTCATCACCCCTGCGCAGAACCGTGCGACGCCCTACCTTGTCTTCACCCCGGGCCTGTACGCGTTCGATCACGAGACGGAGTTGCTGCGAGCCGAGGAGGTTCGCGTTGCAGTAACCGAGCCCAGCGCCGCCGTGCCCGCACGACTCACCATCCTGCCCAACGACCTCTTCGTCGAGGAGGTGAGCGATGCCGTCAACCGCTTTCTCGATGAGTGCGCCACCCAAGAGGTGCTTCAGCCCACCGGATGCCCCTTCGGTCAGGCCATTACCAACCGCATCGTCACCACCCCGGCCTGGTCAATGATCACGTACCCCGCTGTCGCGATAGTCCCCGGGACGGAGCGCAGCCAGTGGCTCATGTCTCAGGCTGCGGCAACCGCCCACCTCGTCGTCGACGTGAAGAGTCTGTTCGACGGATCGGTGACGAGTCTCGACGAAGACGTGCCGTTCAGTGTCGGCGCGACCATTCTCATGCTGCCCGATGACGAGATTGTCATCGCCGTAGAGTGAGCTAGCGCCCGGCGCGGGATGCCAGCATGCGGTTGTATTCCTCAAGCTCAGCGTCGCCGTCTCGGTCGGCCTGTCGGTCGTAGCGCTTCTGCTCTCGACCGTCGCTGCGTGCCCACAGCACGACGATGGTGACCGCGAGAATCGCGTTGGGGATCTCCCCGACACTCCAGGCGATACCGCCACCGGCCTGCTGGTCGGCGAGCGCGCTGGTGCCCCACCCCATCGCGCCGTACCACTCTGAGAGGAGCAGGCCGGTGCCGGTGACCAGTGCGAGGCCGAAGAACGCATGGAACGCCATTGTCGCGAAGAGCACCACGAGTCGAATCGGGTAGGGCGGCCGGTTCGGCGCCGGATCGATGCCAACCAGCGCTGAGACGAACAGGTAGCCGGTGAGCAAGAAGTGCACGATCATCCACTGGTGGCCAATGTGGTTGGTGGTCGCCCAGCCGAAGATCGGAGTGTAATA
>JANOED010000149.1:0-3136 GCA_031413035.1 Leifsonia sp.
GACGCTGCCGACCTGCTGCTCAACTGGGTTTCGCTCTCGGGTGCCTATGACACCCCAGACTTCGACTCGGGCGAGTTCACCGACCCCGACACCGGCGAGTTCACTGAAGAGTTCCCGACCGACGTAATCTACTTCGACAGCGGTGCTGACCCGTCGACCGGTCTCGGCCTCGTGTCGACGCTTCCGGAGATCAGTGACGACAAGAAGTCGATCACTCTGACCTACGACGCTCCGTTCGTGGACTGGGAACTCACCTTCACCAGCGCGGGGCTTCCGGCTCACGTTGTGGCGAAGAACGCTCTCGGTATCGAGGACAACCAGGAGGCAAAGGACGCGATGATCGCGGCCATCGTCGACAAGGATGACGCGGCACTCGCGCCGATCTCGGCCTTCTGGCGTTCGGGCTTCAACTTCACCGAAATGCCAGAGAACACCGAACTCGTCATCGGCAACGGCCCGTACACAATCACCGACTTCGTCGCTGACCAGTACGTGACCTTGACGGCGAACACCAACTACGTGGGCGATCACCTGCCCGACGTTGAGGAGATCACCGTCCGGTTCATCACCGACCCGCTGGCCGCCGTTCAGGCGCTTCAGAACGGTGAAGTTCAGGTCATCTCGCCCCAGGCAACGGTTGACGTGGCCGACGCGCTCGCTGCACTCGACGTCACCGTTCTCGGTGGTTCTGAGGGTGTCTACGAGCACATCGACCTTCAGTTCGACCAGTCGAAGAGCGGTCACTTCAACAACCCCCTCATCCGTGAGGCCTTCATGAAGGTCATCCCGCGCCAGGAGATTGTCGACAAGCTCATCGTTCCGCTGCAGCCCGAGGCTGAGGTCCGCAACTCGCAGGTCTTCCTGCCGGGTGCAGAGGGCTACGACGACTCGGTCGCCGCAAACGGTTCGCTGAACTACATGGAGGTTGACGTCGAGGGTGCTGCTGCGCTTCTCGCCGAGGCCGGAGTCACCAACCCTGAGGTCTGCATGCTCTTCAGCTCGACGAACCCTCGTCGTGCGAACGAGTTCCTGCTGATCCAGCAGTCGGCTGCTCTCGCTGGCTTCAACGTCACCGACTGCTCCAGCCCCGACTGGGGTGGACTGCTCGGAACTCCGGGCGCGTACGACGCATCGCTCTTCGGATGGCAGTCGACGAGCCTCGGTGTGACCAACGGACCGCCCCCCACCTTCACCACGGGTGCGATCAACAACCTGAACTTCTACAGCAACCCCGAAATGGATGAGCTGACCGAGGCCCTCGGTAAGGAGTTCGACCCTGCTGCACAGATCGAGATCCTCAAGCAGATCGACAAGCTGCTTTGGGATGACTTCTACGGAGTCACGATCTTCCAGTTCCCGGCCGTCACGGCGTATGACCAGAACGCGATTGCGAACATCTCGCCGTCGCCGCTGTCGCCGACGATCTTCTGGAACGTCTGGGAGTGGGCACCGGTCGTCAGCGAGTAGGAATCATCCTCTCGCCTGATAACAGGTAACCTCAGGGCGCTGGGGCCTCGTGAAGAGGCCCCAGCGCCCCACCTCTGGAAGACCGTAAGGTAGGTGCCCTTAGTGGCAACATTCGTCGTGAGGCGCTTGATCGCTTCGCTCTTCATTTTTCTTGCAGCCACGTATTTGATGTACATCCTCGTGGCCCTCTCGGGTGATCCCCTCGAGGATCTCCGAGTCAGCACGGCACCGAACAAGCAGGCGCTCATTGATGCGCGCATCGACTTGCTCGACCTCGACGTGCCCCCGTTCCTTCGCTACTTCCTCTGGCTCGGCGGAGTACTCGGGCTCCGGGGCAACGGTTTCTTCGACCTCGGCGTGACGGTGCAGAACCAGCCCGTCAACGTTCTCCTTGCTCAAGCTGCCGGCTCGACACTACAGCTGGTGACCATCGCGACGGTTGTCGCAATCTTCTTGGGCCTCACGGTGGGCATTACCACCGCCCTGCGTCAGTACAGCGGATACGACTACGGCGTCACATTCCTGTCATTTCTGTTCTTCTCGCTGCCGATCTTCTGGGTTGCTGTTCTTCTCAAGCAGTACATCGCCATCGGCTTCAACGACTTTCTCGCCGACCCTTCAATCGCGTGGTGGGTGATCGCCATCCTCTCGCCGGTATCCGGATTGATCTGGACGTCCATCATTCCCGGCAATAGACGACGGCGACTCATTACCTTTGGTGTCGCCACTGCCGCGACTGCGACAGTTTTGACCTACATGCAAGTCTTCGATTGGTTCAGCTACCCGCACATTGGAATCGTGGGGGTTGCCGTCACTCTGGTCGGCGCGGCGTACGGTGTGACCGCCATCTCTACCGGACTACGCAACAAGCGCGCCTTGAGAGCGTCGCTCGTGGTTGCGGCGATCGGAGTCGCGGCGTGGTACCCGTTCATGTTCTTCACCACCGGGCTGCCGTTCTGGGGCTGGGTTGGTCTCGGTGTGCTCACCGTTGTCGTGAGTTTCGCCGTCGGCTGGTTCATGGGTGGGGATGACCGTCGGCCGGTGGCTCGAACCGCAGCGATCGTCGGCCTCATCGCGGGGGCAGTGCTCTCGCTCGACCGCTTCATGCAGGTATGGGATGACTACGTTAACTCGGGGCGCATTAAGGGTCGTCCGATCGCCACGATTGGTTCCCAGACTCCAGGGCTCGAGGGGTCACTGTGGGTGCAGGGCGTCGATCTGTTCACGCACCTTCTCCTGCCCACGATGGCGCTCATCCTGATCTCGTTCGCGACCTACACCCGCTACTCGCGGGCGAGCCTGCTCGAGGTCATGAATCAGGACTACATCCGGACAGCCCGCGCTAAGGGCCTCACCGAGCGCACCGTCGTTGTGCGCCATGCATTCCGCAACGCGCTCATTCCGATCGCGACGATCGTTGCCTTCGATATTGGCGGCATTATCGGCGGCGCGGTGATCACCGAGCGGGTCTTCGGCTGGACGGGCATGGGAGCGCTGTTCCAAAACGGGCTCGATAAGGTCGACCCCAACCCGGTTATGGCGTTCTTCCTTGTCACTGGTGGCCTCGCCATTCTCTTCAACCTGATCGCCGACCTCGTTTACGCAGGTCTCGACCCGAGAATCCGGGTGAACTGATGAGCAACATCCCACCAGCAGTCGAACAACCGGG
>JANOED010000150.1:0-3190 GCA_031413035.1 Leifsonia sp.
GGGTCAGCCGCCGCGGCCGCAACACGGGGATCGCGGTCGGTGGCGGTGGCGGCCTGCTGCTCATCGGTCTGTTCGTGCTGTCTCAGGTGCTCGGGGTGGATCTCACTGGCCTCGCGGGCAGTGGTCAGCCGGTGCAGGAACAGGGCGCGCCCTTGACCGAGTGCGATACCGGCGCCGAAGCAAACGCGAGCATCGACTGTCGCATGGCGGGCGCTGCCGACTCTCTCGACACCTACTGGGCGGGCCTAGAAATTCAGGGTTATGTTTCGACGAACATCGTGCTGTTCGAGGGTCAGGTCTCCACCGGCTGCGGAACTGCATCGAGCGCCGTCGGCCCCTTCTACTGCCCGCCCGACCAGACCATCTACCTCGACACCGCCTTCTTCGACGAACTGACCAACCGCTTCGGTGCCTCCAGCGGATCGCTCGCCCAGATGTACGTCGTTGCGCACGAGTGGGGTCACCACATCCAGAACATCATCGGTCAAATGGACAACCTCAATCTGCAAGACACCGGTCCCACCTCAGACGCGGTGCGCCTCGAAGTGCAGGCCGACTGCTTCGCCGGGGCATGGGTTGGCGCGGCATCCACGATCAAGGACGATCAGGGCGTGACCTTCCTCGAGACGGTTACCGATCAGCAAATCGCGGATGCCCTCAGTGCGGCTTCCGCGGTCGGTGACGACAGCATCCAGGAGGCAACGCAAGGCCAGGTCACTCCCGAGACGTGGACCCATGGTTCGAGCGAGATGCGTCAGCGCTGGTTCACCGCAGGGCTTGAGGGTGGACCCAACGCGTGCGACACCTTCTCGATCGACGGGTCGCAGCTGTAGCTGACCTCACCGCACTAGAACTACTTCAAGTTGGGTAAAGCGACTGAATCCGGGGTCACCGGTGATCACCCGCGCCCGCAACGAGAGTGCGTGACCGGCAATCAGGGCATCCTTCAACCGAAGCGCGGATCTGGGTTCCGCAGTCAGCTGACCGTAACCGTCGGACGCGGCAAGGTCGAAGTCACGCCAGAACCCAGGCACCGCGTCGAGTAGCCGGATCAGTTCTTCGCGTCGACCCGCGACGTGCTGTCGCGCCGGATCAGCCCTGAAGGCGTGAAGTCCCTGCACGAGCTCGCCGCGACAGACCGCGGACGAGCAGTAGCTCTCTATGTCGTTGACGACCGCTGCCGGGATGCCCGCAATCAGAATGCTGGTGTCGATAAGCCCTAGCGTGCTCACCGCGGGTCGCCTACGCGTTCACTGTCGCGGGACGCGGCAACCTCGGCAAGTTCGGCTGCGACATCGCTCGGGTTACTCACTGTGGTCAGAAGAAGCAGTTGCGCTTTGACCGAGGCCAGGTCGTGAGGAACGCTATCGACGATGGGAAGGAAAACAAACTGGTCCCGTCCATGATTGGTCACCATCACCCCGCCAGAGTAGCGAACGGGGTTGGCTTTGAACTCGCTGATGGGGACTCTGGGGAGGCCCTCTAGGGGTGTGGATAAAACAGCCATCTCAGCGACCTCTCCAGACAATTGGCTCCATTATAGAGTAAACGGAGCTGATCCTGTCGAGCGGCTGACTGGTAGCCACGTTCTCTGTTCGCGGGGTCGCACCCGCTGCTAGGGTGCGACCATGAAACCGGCTCAGCGCATGATCGTCGTTGTCGCCTCGGCGGCACTCACCGTTGGCGCCCTTGCCGCCTGCACCCCCGGGACGATTGTGGATGCGGGCACCGAGACTCCGCCGCCGCAACCCACCGATATCGCCGCTTCAACTCCCACCCCTGACCCGGTGCCGGTGTTTGTCGCTCCGGCCGACTGCCATGTGATGGCTGGCGCCGACCTCGAGGCCGATTTCGCGAGCCGCGACATCGTGCTGTTCAACTCGACGAATGGCGAGGGTGAATTCGCCTTCGATGCGCCGGTGACCAAGCAGGGCCCCAACGCGTTCTCGTGCGTCTGGGGCGTGCCGTTCGTTGACCTCAACTCGTTCGGACTCGAGACTCAAGGTTTGACCCAGGAGGCCCACGAGGGCGTGGTCGCAGTTCTGGGGGCAGGCGGGTTCGACATGTCTATCGACGGCAACGTCGTCACATACACCAAGGTCGGTGCCGAAACAGGTGATCCAGCGGACCAGACCGAGATCCACATCCTGCATCCGGACGGCTGGATCACAGCCTGGTCATCGTTCGGCGGTCCGGTCATGGTCGATCGGCTCTCGGGCTACCTCGTCGAAGTGACCAAACAGGTCTACCCCGCGCCCTAGGCTGACTGGATGATCAGGCTGGCCGAATGAGCGGACTGGTCGGCGTGGTGGAGGCGGCGCTCGACACCGTGATCGCCGACGCCCGCGAGCGCACCGACGGCGAGGTCGCGACCTACATCCCCGAGCTGGCCCACGCCGATCCCGAGGCAATCGGCATCGCGATCGTGGGCGCGCGCGGCCGCAGCTACGAGGCGGGCGATTCGCGTCACGAGTTCACGATTCAGTCGGTGTCGAAACCGTTCGTGTATGCGCTCGCGCTCGAGGCACGGGGGCTGGCCGAGGTGTCCATCCGGGTGGGGGTTGAGCCGAGCGGCGAGGCGTTCAACGAGGCCAGCTTCTCGCCCGACGGACGGCCGATGAACCCGATGATCAACGCGGGGGCGATTGTTGGGGCATCCCTGATGGCGGGCGAGACCGCCCAGGACAAGACGGCGACGATCGTCGGCGGGCTGAGTGCGTTTGCCGGCCGACCACTAAAGGTGGATGCCGCTGTCTTCGCCTCAGAACTCGCGACCGGTGACCGTAACCGCGAGCTGGCAGCCCTGTCGCGGGGCGTGCTCGGCTCCACAGCTGAGGTCGCGACCCACGCATACTTCGCGCAGTGCTCGGTCTCGGTGACCGCCTTCGACATCGCTGTGATGGCGGCGACCCTCGCAGGCTTTGGCCGCAACCCGATTACCGGCAAGCGAGTCGTGAGCGAAGCCGTGGCCCGATGGACAATTTCGGTGATGGCCTCCTGCGGAATGTATGACGGCTCGGGCGAGTGGCTGGCTCGCGTCGGCCTGCCCGCCAAGAGCGGGGTCGCCGGTGGCATCGTTGCGGTCGATCCGGGTCACTTCGGCATCGGCACGTATGCACCGCCGCTGGATACCCGCGGCAACAGCACGCGCGGCACGGCGATGCTCGAGACGCTCTCGAACGACTACGGG
>JANOED010000151.1:0-10853 GCA_031413035.1 Leifsonia sp.
CTCGATGTAGGTGGCATCCGCAAAGTCAGGGTCGGTCATGATCGTTGCCGGGTTCGAGTTGACGAGAATGACGCGAACGCCCTCCTCGCGCAGGACGCGACAAGCCTGCGTGCCCGAGTAGTCGAACTCGGCAGCCTGACCGATGACGATCGGACCGGAACCGATCACGAGAACGGAGGTGATGTCGGCACGCTTAGGCACTAGTCGACGCTCCCTTCGAGACCCTCAGGGGACGCGCTCGCTGAGGCCCTCGAAGCGAGAACTAGTTCGCGGAATCTGTCGAAAAGGTAGTTGGCATCGTGCGGGCCCGCCGCCGCCTCCGGGTGGTACTGCACAGAGAAGGCGGGGATGTCCAGCGCCCGCAGCCCCTCGACGACGTTGTCGTTGAGGTTGATGTGGCTAACCTCGACGCGACCGAAACCCGCCGGGCTCTCGCTGATCACGCCGATCGGGGCGTCGACCGCGAACCCGTGATTGTGGCTCGTAATCTCGGTTCGTCCCGTCGCGATATCAACGACGGGCTGGTTGATCCCGCGATGGCCGAACGGGAGCTTGTAGGTTCCGTAGCCGAGCGCACGGCCCAGGAGCTGGTTACCGAAGCAGATGCCGAAGAACGGGAGTCCGTGGCGCAGCACCCCTTGCAACAGCTCGACATGGCTGTCGGATGCCGCAGGGTCGCCGGGCCCGTTCGAGTAGAACACCGCTACCGGGTCGAGCTGCAGAAGCTCTTCGAGCGTGATGGACTGAGGCAGCACGTGCACCTCGAAACCTCGGGCCGCGAGGTAGGTCAGTGTTGAGGTCTTGACTCCGAGGTCAAGAACTGCGAGGCGGCCGATCG
Source organism: Leifsonia sp. (assembly GCA_031413035.1). Classification (GTDB taxonomy): domain Bacteria; phylum Actinomycetota; class Actinomycetes; order Actinomycetales; family Microbacteriaceae; genus Rhodoglobus. The sequence continues at coordinate 839 of JANOED010000151.1, forward strand.
ACTCAGATGTCGCTGGGACAACATAGCCCTCGACCGTGGAGACCACCGCCGAGAGGCTACGGCCCGACATCTCGACGGCCTCGCGCACGAGTGTGAGCTGCTCGCTTTCGGGCAACGCAGCGTCAGCGCCGGAGAACACTCCGCCACGCATGGCGCCGGCATCGCGAAGGCGTCGGGTTACCGCCCGTGTATCAATACCGCTGATGCCGACCACCCCCTGCGCGATGAGCGCGTCATCGAGGGATCCATCGGCGCGGTAGTTGGAGACGACGCGGCTGGGATCGCGAACCACGAACCCTGCCACCCAGATCTGGGAGGACTCCGGGTCCTCGTCGTTCATTCCGGTGTTGCCGATGTGCGGTGCCGTCATCACAACGATCTGGCCGGCGTAGCTCGGGTCGGTCAGAGTCTCTTGGTAGCCCGTCATCCCGGTCGCGAATACAACCTCGCCGACAGTTCGACCGTGCGCGCCATAGGCATGGCCACGGTAGCGGGTGCCGTCCTCAAGAACGAGCACCGCAGAATCGAGATTCATGGCTCCAACTTCCGGGTGAAAGGTTCCATCGCCACAGTGAAGGGGCCGGGTGCATCCATCCTGAAGTAGCTGTCAACGTCTCGCCCACCCAGCCGCCAGGTGATTAGGTGCAGCCCATCTTTCTCAACGGCTCGGTCGATCGTCCACGTCGCTCGCCGCACGCCGCACACATCGTCACGCGGAATCCAGAATTCATCGCGGCCGACGATACTGACACTCAGACCAAGCTCGGCCACCGTCACGGTCGCCGCACCCCGGAAGCCCAGGCCGTGCACGGCAATGCGATCGAGTGGGTCTGCCGCGATGGTCGTAGCCACGTACTTGCCGGAGAAAACACCAGCCACCCGCCCCAAGTCGGCGGGCGTGCGCGTGGGTGCGGAAATGTTCGCCTGGCGCTTCTTGCGGGCGAACCAGCCGATCGCAAGAAGACCCAGCAGAGCGAGCATGAGGGCCACGACGATGCCCATCAGAACCGACCTATCCAAGAGAGGACTCCCGTGCGGCCTCGGCGACCAACCCTACGTCGACGAGCCGGCCATCGAGCACTGTCGGGTACCCCCGATGTATAGTCGCCACCACTCGGCCGGGAAGGGTGCGCCCCAGGTAGGGCGAGTTGCTGCTCTTGCCGTGAAGGTCAGTGCTGGAAAATTCGCGTTGCGCGGTCGCGTCATACAACGCGAGTTCTGCTGAGCTGCCTATCGCGAACGGGGCCGAGTATCCATCGAGCCGCCCGATCTCCGCAGGTCTCGCTGACATGACCCGTGAGATATCCGACCAGTTCAGTTGCCCGCTCTCGACCACGGCCGCGTGCACCACGCTCAGCGCCGACTCGAGGCCAACCATGCCGTTGGCCGCCTCGTCCCACGCACAGTCCTTTGCCTCGATCGGGTGCGGCGCGTGATCGGTCGCCACGATATCGATGGTCCCATCGGCAAGCGCGGCGCGCAGCGCCTCCACATCCTCAGCTCGACGCAACGGGGGGTTGACCTTGAACCGAGCGTCGTACCCTCTGGCGAGATCTTCGGTGAGTAGCAGGTGGTGTGGGGTGACTTCGGCTGTGACATCCACGCCTCGGGCCTTCGCCCAACGGATCACGTCTACCGAGCCCGCCGTCGAAACGTGACACACATGAAGTCGGGCGCCGACATGCTGAGCGAGGAGTACGTCCCGCGCGATGATCGACTCCTCAGCAACGGCAGGCCAGCCCGTGAGTCCCAACTCGCTCGAGAGCGCGCCCTCGTTGAGTTGTGCGCCAACCGTCAGCCGGGGCTCCTGTGCGTGTTGGGCGACGACACCGCCGAATGTCGTGACGTACTCAAGCGCCCGGCGCATCAGCAGGGCATCGTGAACGCACTGGCCATCGTCGGAGAACACCTTCACCCGCGCGCGTGACTGCGCCATCGCGCCGATCTCAGAGAGTCGCTGGCCGGCGAGGCCAGCGGTAACTGCACCGATCGGTCGAACCGTTACATAGCCGTGACTTTCGCCTAGGGACTGCACCTGCTCGACGACACCGGCGGTGTCCTGAACTGGCATCGTATTGGCCATCGCGAATACGGCCGTGAAGCCGCCGGCCGCCGCGGCCTGGGACCCGGTAAGCACAGTCTCGCTCTGCTCGAATCCTGGCTCACGAAGGTGGGCGTGCAGGTCGACAAGGCCGGGGAGAGCGGTAAGCCCCGCTGCGTCAATCGTTGTTGTTGGGGACGCGCCGAGAGATTCAACGAAGGTCCCGTGGTCGATAAACAGGTCGCGTCGCGTGCCATCGGGAAAAGTGGCGCCTTTAACGTGGATGCTCACGAGTCCGCTCCAGCAAGCAGGTGATAGAGCACAGCCATCCTTATCGAAACCCCATTAGCGACCTGCTCGAGCACTGTTGACCGTGCGGAGTCGGCGGCTCTGGACGAGATCTCGAGACCACGATTCATCGGCCCCGGGTGCATCACCATGGTACGTGCTGGCAGACGGGCCAGCCGTTCGTCGTCGAGGCCCCACTGGCGCGAGTACTCGCGTGCACTCGGAAAAAATGCCGTGCCCATCCGCTCAGACTGAATCCGAAGCATCATCATCACGTCGGGGGCGCCATCCACTGCGGAATCGAGGTCGTAACTGACCGTTACCGGCCAGCCGGCAGTGCTGACCGGCAGAAGTGTCGCTGGGGCGACCAGGCTGACGGTAGCCCCCAGTGTTGTGAGCAGCCAGACGTTTGAGCGAGCTACACGGGAGTGAAGCACGTCGCCAACGATCGTCACTCGCACGCCCTCGAGGTCTTTGCCGCGCGATGCCGGTCCGTGCAACCTGCGCCTCACAGTGAAGGCGTCAAGGAGGGCCTGAGTTGGATGCTCGTGAGTGCCATCCCCCGCGTTGACGATTCCGGCATCGATCCAGCCGCTTCCGGCGAGCACGCGCGGCGCACCACTTGCCCAGTGCCGGATGACGACGGCATCCGCACCCATCGCAGCGAGCGTCTGCGCGGTGTCCTTGAGACTCTCCCCCTTCGAAACGCTGGAGCCGCTTGCCGCAAAATTGATGACGTCTGCGCTGAGTCGCTTCGCGGCGACTTCGAACGAGACTCGTGTGCGCGTGGAATCCTCAAAGAAGAGGTTGACCACGGTCTTGCCGCGCAACGTCGGCACCTTCTTGATCTCCCTTGTTGAAACCTCCGCCATATCCTCGGCAGTGTCGAGCAGAGCAATCGCGAGGTCGCGCGGAAGATCTCGGGTCGAGAGCAGATTCCTCACTGGATCGTCACCTCCTCACTGCCATCAATCTCCAGAAGCCGCACATTGATGCGCTCGTCTGCCGAGGTGGGGAGATTCTTGCCGACAAAGTCAGCCCGAATAGGGAGCTCACGATGGCCGCGATCAATCAGAACCGCAAGCCGAACCGCGCGTGGGCGGCCCAGGTCACTTAGGGCATCGAGCGCCGCCCGAATCGTGCGGCCCGAATAGAGCACGTCGTCGACAAGAACCACGGTCTTGCCGTCAACCCCGACCGAAGGGATGTCAGTCGGCGAAGGGGTTCGAGTGGGCTGCTTCGCCAGATCATCTCGGTACATTGTCACGTCGAGCGCGCCGACGGTGCCCGATCCCGGTTCTATCGAATCGAGAATGGCCCCAAGCCGGCGGGCGAGAAAGACTCCGCGCGTCGGAATGCCGAGAAGTACGAGATCGGCCGAACCCCGATTGGACTCAAGGATCTCATGGGAGATCCGAGTCAACGCACGCGCGATATCAGCCTGCTGCAGCACAGTGCGTGCAGTCATTCTGACCTCCTTCCCCGCCTCACTGGACGGAACTTAAAGGAAATCTGTTGCCCAGAGCGTACTACGCGCCCGCCCTGCCCGCCGCGACTCGTCCAAGAAGACCGTTAATGAATCCGGCCGAATCCTCTGTGCTGTGCACCTTCGCTGACTCGACGGCCTCCGCGATGGCGACGCCGTCGGGCACCCCATCGTTGAAGAGAATCTCCCAGATTCCGATCCTGATGAGGGCGCGGTCAATGATGGGCATCCGCGCTAGCGTCCAGCCCTGGGAGTAGGTCTCGATGAGTTCGTCGATTTCGTCACCGTGCTGTGTGATGCCGACGACGATCTGCTGCGCGTACTCCCACGAGTTCGCTCGCTTGGGGTCGGCAGCCTGCCTAGCTGCCTCGTCACGAAGCGCTTGATTGATCGAATCGCCCCGCACATCGGCCCCGTAGAGCACATCGAGGGCGCGTTTGCGCGCTTTGGTGCGAGCGCTCACTAGACACGCCTAGGCGTGGATGTCATCAGCACTACTCTGTGACGCGGCCGAGATACGACCCGTCACGAGTATCCACCTTGACCTTGGTGCCCTGCTCAAGGAACAGCGGAACTTGGATCTGATATCCGGTCTCGACCGTCGCGGGCTTGGTGCCACCGGTGGAGCGGTCACCCTGCAGGCCCGGCTCGGTGTAGGTGATCTCGAGTACAACCGACGCAGGGAGTTCGACGTAGAGGGGCTCACCGTTGTGAAGGGCAATCGTCACATTTTGGGTTTCGAGCATGAAGTTGGCGGCATCGCCGACCTGCGTCGGGGTGAGCGTGATCTGGTCATAGTTGCCCAAGTCCATGAAGACGAAGTTGTCGCCATCTTTGTAGGAGTACTGGAAGTCTGCGCGATCAACCGTCTCGGTCTCAATCTTCGCGCCGGCGTTGAAGGTGCGGTCAACGACCTTGCCGGTCATGACGTTCTTCACTTTTGTGCGCACGAAGGCGCCGCCCTTTCCGGGCTTAACGTGCTGGAAGTCGATAACGGTCCAGAGACCGCCGTCCATGTTGAGTACCACGCCATTGCGGATATCAGCGGTTGAAGCCATGGGTAAAGGTGTCCGTTCCTCGATTAGCAGCGTTCGAGTCTACCCGAGGCGCCGTGCAACCAGATTCAACGCCAGAAGGTAGCTGTCGAATCCGAATCCGGCAATCACACCCGTGGCAACACCCGAGATCACACTGGTGTGCCGGAATTGATCGCGGGAGTGAGGGTTCGTGATGTGTACTTCAACGAGCAGGAGCCCCGCCTTGGTGACGAGGGCCGCGGCATCCCGAAGTGCATAGGAGTAATGGGTGAAGGCTGCTGGGTTTAAGATCACGGCCTGGCGGTTGTCGACTGCCTCATGCAGCCAGCCGATGAGGGTCGCTTCGTCATCAGTCTGCCGAAGATCGATGGTCAGACCGGATGCCGCGCCCTGAAGCGCGGCATCCAGATCGTCAAGGGTGCCTTCCCCATACACATCGGGTTCACGACTTCCCAGTCGGCCCAGATTGGGCCCGTTGAGTACGAGGACGGTGGTCACGCTTATGAGTTTATCGGTGCATCCATCTTGCGAGGAGTGAGCGCGATTATTGCCCCACCGAAGAGGGCGAACAGCAGCCCGACGCCCATCGCGAACGCGGCGACACCGAACGAGACGATCGAGGTGAACAGCGAGGCTCGCAGGAACGACGCGGTCATCATGGTGGCGCGAACGGGATCTTCGCGGTCGAGTTCGGCATACGTCTTGCCCTCGCTGGCCTCAAGCGCGTGCTTGGCGATGACGTCTGCCTCGGCGTAGGCGGTGAACGGATCCACAACGGGCGCACCGGCCAGGAATGCGGCGTCCTCGGCAACGGTGATTCGTTCGGCGGCAAGGTACGAGTTCACCACTCCCCAGACACTGATGCCAGCGATGATCATTACAACACCGCCGATGATTCCGAGGAAGCCGATCAGGCGGAGGAGCCGGGGGCGGCTGGTGTAGGAGTGGGAATGTGCGGGTACAACGTTTTCAGTGGTAGTCATGGCTCAAGAGTGTCGGTGCAGCAGCAAACCGAACAGTGCCATAGGTCCCGGGCTAGGGCCGCGACTCGGCCGCGAGGAGTCCCGCGAAGGCCAGCAAGAAGCCTCCCGTTACTCGATCAATCCATCGACTCACGCGCGGAGACGAGAGCCAGTTTCTCGCGGTCTCAGCCGCGAGAATGAGTATCGCGAACCAGATCGCGGACTCGATCGCGTGCACGAAGGCGAGCAGTAGACCCATGGCGAGCGGGTTGACTCCCGCGGGCAGAAACTGTGGAATAAGCGCGATGTAGAACGCAGCCACTTTGGGGTTCAGCAAGTTCGTCAGTGCTCCGCGCCCGTAAGCCGACCACCACGAACCCTCCGGGGCGTCGAAGTCCGGATGCGTGGCGATCGGGTCGCGCCTTACGCTCGCAATGATCATTCGGATGCCCAAGTAGGCCAGATAGAGCGCTCCAGCGATCTTGAGGGCCGTGAACGCCAGCTCCGATGCGGCGATCAGGGCAGCCGCGCCCACCCCGGCCGCAGCGCCCCACGCCAGTGCGCCCGAATTGATCCCGAGCCCGGTCGCGATGGCAAGCCGACGACCCTGGGTCAGGGCCGTGCGCAACACGAGCGCGCTATCTGGCCCGGGCAGAATGGTCAACAACGCCGCAACGAGTGCGAATCCGATGACAGCCTCACCCACAGTCATTAGACCCCGACCTCTTGGTAGGCGGCAAAAAGGATGGCTCCCTCCGGCCCAGCGAGAACGGTCGGTTTGCCCACGTCCTCGAGCACGATGAACCGAATCATGCCCGCCCGCGCCTTCTTGTCACGTTGCATCGTCGCCAGAAGTGTCTTCCACCGTCCCAACGGATAATCGATCGGCAGCGTCAGGGATTCGAGAATGCTGCGGTGCCGATCCACGACAGCATCGCTGAGGCTGCCTGCAATCCGTCCAAGCTCTGCGGCGAACACCATGCCTACTGAAATCGCCGCGCCGTGCCGCCAACGGTAGCGCTCGGCGTGCTCTATGGCGTGCCCGAGGGTGTGACCGTAGTTGAGGATCTCGCGGAGTCCAGACTCCTTGAAGTCCTCGCTCACGACCCGGGCCTTCAAGCCAATCGACAGCTCAACGACGCGGCGGAATTCGTCACTGTGGGGGTCAGTCGCGCGGTCGACGTCGGCTTCGATGATGTCGAGTATCTCGGGCTCACCGATGAATCCGCACTTCACGATCTCCGCGAATCCGGCGAGGATCTCGTTGCGCGGCAGGTCGTCGAGAACGTCGAGATCGACGACGACTGCTGCCGGTGCGTAGAAGGCACCGACGAGGTTCTTGCCTTCCGCGGTGTTGATCCCGGTCTTGCCTCCGACAGCCGCATCCACGATTCCGGCAACACTCGTTGGGCATTGCACGAGTCGAACCCCCCGCAGCCATGTCGCGGCAACAAAGCCAGCCAGATCGGTCGTCGCTCCGCCGCCTAGGCCAATCACGGCATCCGTTCTCGTGAAGTCGGTCTGGCCCATGATCTGCCAACAGAAGGCGGCGACCTCGACGCGCTTCGCATCTTCAGCATCGGGCACCTCGGCAAGCAGAACCTCGTAGCGATCCTTTAGCTCGTCACGTAGGGCACTGGCTCGAGCCCCCAAGGTGGGTGGGTGAACGATAAGCACCTTCGCCACCCGCTGCCCCAGTTGGTCGCTGACGGCGGCGAGAATCCCGCGGCCGATGATTACGTCGTAGGGGTCCACGCCGCCCACGGGGATGACGCTAGTTTCTGTCACCGTTCGGCCTTTCGAATCCAGTCAGCGATTTCGCGGGCGACGAGATCAAGGGATCGGTCTGACGTGTCTATCGTCAATTCAGATAACTCGTCATAGAGGGGTTGACGGGCAGCCACGAGCGCTGACCAAGCGCCAATTCCGTCCTTTAGCAGAGGGCGCTTGCCCCCTGCGATCCGTGCGGATACCGCGTCAGCGGAGACGGTGAGTTGAACCACCCTTTTGTTGGCGAGGTCGGCCTGCGTTCGGGGGTCGAGTACTGCCCCTCCACCGAGTGTCACGACAGCTGGTTCGCGCAGTGATTCAGCAACGACGTCGCGCTCGATCGTGCGGAAGTGCGGTTCACCGTGGTGCTCGAAGATCGTCGAGATCGGGCCGTGTGCGGCGACAATCCGTTTGTCGGTATCGATGAAGTCGACACCGAGCAGGCGCGCGACTCGCTTGCCGGTGCGAGTCTTGCCGGCACCGGGCGCGCCGATCAGCACGACGACGGCGCCCTCGTTACTCACCCTGCGACGTCTGCGCGGTGGTCAGCGCTGCCGGGATGGCGGCGAGATATGCGTCGAGGTTGCGCTTCGTCTCACCGAGCGAATCTCCGCCGAACTTCTCCAGAACTGAGTTCGCGAGCACCAGAGCGACCATGGCCTCCGCGACAACGCCAGCGGCCGGGACGGCGCAGACGTCGGAACGCTGGTGGTGAGCCTCGGCCGCGGCGCCGGTCGCGACATCCACCGTTCGCAGCGCGTGCGGGACCGTGGAGATGGGCTTCATCGCCGCGCGAACTCGCAGTAGCGTTCCCGTACTCATCCCGCCTTCGGTACCGCCGGCACGATCCGACAGCCGGGTGATTCCGTCGGTACCCATGACGAGCTCGTCGTGAGCGGCCGATCCACGACGGGCAGCAGTCTCAAATCCGTCACCGATCTCGACGCCCTTGATCGCCTGAATGCCCATGACCGCGGCGGCCAGTTGCGAGTCAAGGCGACGATCCCAGTGGGTGTAGGAGCCAAGCCCGGGCGGTAGGCCGTAGGCCAGTACCTCAACGACGCCGCCCAGCGTATCGCCGTCGTCGTGCGCCCGATCGACCTCCGCCACCATTGCGACCGACGTCGCAGGATCCCAGCAGCGCATCAGGTCCTTGTCCAAAGCCTCGACATCGCCTGGCCCCGGCACGGGTGAGTCGTCGGGCACCCGTATGGTACCGATTGCAAGGGTGTGGCTAACGATCTCGATTCCCAGTTCCGTCAGGAATGACCGAGCGACGGCCCCTAATGCAACGCGCGCGGCAGTCTCCCGGGCGCTCGCACGTTCGAGTACATTGCGCGCTTCATCGAAGTCGTACTTTTGCATGCCGACTAGGTCGGCGTGACCGGGCCGCGGTCTCGTGAGCGGTGCTCCTCTACCCTTCGGCAAGGTCTCCATGTCGACCGGCGTCGGGCTCATGACCTCAACCCATCGAGGCCACTCGGTGTTTCCGATGCGCAAAGCGACCGGGCTGCCCATGGTGAAACCGAATCGGATGCCCCCGGAGATTGTCAGGGCGTCTTGCTCGAACTTCATTCGAGCGCCGCGACCATAGCCGAGCGATCTCCGGTGCATGTGCCCCTGAATCAGCTCGGGCGACACGGGAACCCCTGCGGGCAATCCTTCAAGGATCGCGACCAGTTCAGGGCCGTGCGACTCACCAGCAGTCAACCAACGAAGCATGAGTCGATCTTCCCACAGCGGGAGGTGAGCCTCAGGCGACCGCCGCACGCATCGCTGCGACGACCGCAGGCTCATCGGGGAGAGCAACCGTTTGGTCCCCCACAGCGAAGATACGGATCTGCCCCACGGCCTGGTGCACGAGCAGGTCGAGGCCCGAGATGACGATTCCGCCCACGGAATCCCACGCCGTCGCTAACGCGCTCGGCCACGGGTCGTATGAAACATCGAAGAGCACGGAGTTCTCTCGAATCGCTTCAGCGAAGACGAGATCGTTCTCTCCTCCCGGCACGGTACTCACTATCGCATCGGGAACCACTAACGAGCGGTCCATCACGCCCCACGCTCGCACGACGACGTCCACCCCAATGACGATACCCAGCTCGACCAAATACGCAGCCTTGGCGGGTGTGCGTGCGCTTACTAGCACTCTGCGGGCGCCTAGCTGAGCGACGGCCACCAGCACGGATGCCGCAGTCGCACCCGCCCCGAGCAGGTGCACGTAGCTCAAACTCGTCACACCCACTTCGCCGAACGACTCGACAATCCCCTGCACGTCGGTGTTGTACCCGCGCGGTCCTTCCCCGCCCAGAATCACCGTGTTCGCGCCACCGACAGTCGCAACGAGGGGATCCCGCCACGCCAAAATGGGCACAATGTCGCGTTTCAACGGCATCGTCAGAGACAGCCCGCGCCATGTCTCATCGCGAGT
>JANOED010000152.1:0-2477 GCA_031413035.1 Leifsonia sp.
ATCGCCAATGCCGAGGACAAGACCCGCCTCGCCCGCACCGGTGCTGAACCGTCTGGCGCTCGATCCGCTCCCCGCACACTGGGCAGTGCGGGATCCCGATCCGAGCCCAGAGCAGCCGCATGTAGTCGTAGATCTCGGTGATGGTGCCGACGGTCGACCGAGGGTTGCGGTTCGTCGACTTCTGATCGATTGAAACCGCTGGACTGAGTCCCTCGATGAACTCCACGTCCGGTCGATCGACCTGACCGAGAAATTGTCGCGCATACGCTGAGAGGGATTCAACGTACCGCCGCTGACCCTCGGCGAAGATGGTGTCGAACGCGAGACTGGACTTGCCTGAGCCCGACAGGCCCGTGAAGACGACAAGCGAATCCCGAGGAATTTCTAGGTCGACATTGCGCAGATTGTGCACCCGCGCGCCACGAACACTGAGTGTGCTGTGGGGCGAGGCCTTGCGGGAGATAGCAGCGAGCATCCCGACTTCATCGAGCTCGTCTGTTGGGTTCACCGCTGCAATCGACACTCTCTACATTCTACGGAGGCCACTGACATCGCCGAGACCGCCTTTTATCTCAGCGCAAGTGTCCGGCCTGTTCCATCTGTCTCAGTTCGCGTTTGAGGTCGGATACCTCGTCACGCAGCCGCGCGGCGAGCTCGAACTTCAGCTCTCCTGCCGCTTGGAGCATCTGCTCGTTGAGGTCGGAGATGATCTTCTCGAGGTCATTGCCACCAGCCGCGGCGAGGCCCTCACGTTTAAGGTTCGGAGTCGGCGCACGCTTGCGGCTCGGGTCACCCTTGCCGCTCAATAGTGCTGCCGTGTCACCGGACTCACGCATGATCTGGTCGGTGATGTCGGCGATCTTCTTGCGAAGCGGCTGCGGATCGATTCCGCGCTCCTCGTTGTAGGACACCTGCTTCTCACGGCGCCGGGTGGTCTCCTCAATCGCGTGAGCCATGGAGTCGGTCATCACGTCGGCATACATGTGAACCTCGCCCGAGACGTTTCGAGCGGCACGACCGATCGTCTGAATCAGCGACGTGCCAGACCGCAGGAAGCCCTCTTTGTCGGCATCGAGAATTGCCACCAGCGACACCTCGGGTAGGTCGAGACCCTCACGCAGCAGGTTGATGCCCACCAGAACGTCGTAGACGCCTTGACGCAGCTCGGTCAACAACTCAACTCGGCGCAGCGTGTCAACGTCAGAGTGCAGGTAACGCACCCGCACCCCGTGCTCCCCCAAGAACTCAGTGAGTTCTTCTGCCATCTTCTTCGTCAGCGTTGTGACGAGCACCCGCTCGTTCTTCTCGACCCGAACGCGAATCTGTTCGAGCAGATCGTCGATCTGCCCCTTGGACGGCTTGACGACGATCTGCGGGTCGACGAGTCCGGTCGGCCGGATGACCTGCTCAACGATCGAGTCGGTTATGCCCATCTCGTACTTTCCTGGGGTCGCTGACAGGTACACCTTCTGCCCAACGCGCGAGAGGAACTCCTCCCACTTGAGCGGCCGATTGTCCATTGCGCTCGGCAGCCGAAAACCGTGCTCGACGAGGGTGCGCTTGCGCGAGGCGTCCCCTTCATACATGGCACCGATCTGCGGAACCGTAACGTGCGACTCATCGATCACGACGAGAAAGTCTTCGGGGAAGTAGTCGAGCAGGCAGTGCGGCGCCTCACCCGGGGCACGACCGTCCATGTGTCTGGAGTAATTCTCGATGCCGTTGCAGAAACCGATCTGCTCCATCATCTCGATATCGAAAGTCGTGCGCATACGAAGCCGCTGGGCCTCGAGGAGCTTGCCCTGACGTTCGAATTCCTGGAGTCGCTCTGCGAGCTCCTCCTGAATTGTGCCAATCGCCTTCTGGATAGTCTGCGGGCTCGCGGCGTAGTGAGTGCCAGGAAATACCGACACAGAATCCATCGCGCGAACTACCTCGCCGGTGAGCGGGTGCAAAGCGTAGATCGCCTCGACCTCGTCGCCGAACATCTCTATGCGAATGGCCAATTCCTCATAAACGGGGATGATCTCGATCGTGTCGCCACGGACACGGAACGTGCCCCGCGAGAAGTCGTAGTCGTTTCGCTGATACTGCATCGAGACGAACTTGCGGATGAGCGTTTCTCGGTCGATACGCATGCCGACCTGAACAGCCATCATCGCGTCGAGGTACGAGTCGGCCGCGCCGAGTCCGTAAATGCACGACACCGTGGATACGACAATGACGTCGCGACGGCTGAGCAGCGAGTTGGTGGTCGAGTGACGGAGCCGCTCGACCTCGGCATTGATCGACGAATCCTTCTCTATGAAGGTGTCGGTTTGCGGGATGTAGGCCTCGGGTTGGTAGTAGTCGTAGTAGGAGACGAAGTATTCGACCGCGTTGTTCGGCATGAGGTCACGAAACTCGTTCGCAAGTTGCGCCGCGAGGGTCTTGTTGTGCGAGAGCACGAGCGTGGGGCGTTGCACCTGCTCGATCAA
>JANOED010000153.1:0-2491 GCA_031413035.1 Leifsonia sp.
ATCAACGCCCCCGAGGTGGCGAACGTGAGCGATGCGAGAAGCCCCAAAACGAGACCTCGAGAAGTTGAGATGTGGCTGCTCACACTGCCGACAGTAGACTCGTCATGAATAAGGAGTCAAATTGCATTTTGCCCCTGACACAGAGGACACGCTCGAGTTCGCCGTCGCACTCGCCAACACCCACCCGAGCGCATCCCGAACCGGCCTCGACGAACTCGCGGCCCCCGCCGAACTCACCGCCCTACTCGACGCTCACTCCTACTCGGGCCGCTTCGATCGAGACGTTCACGAACTCCGCGAAGTACACGAAGCGCGCGACCAACTACGCGCTCTCTGGAGCGTTCCCGTCGATGACGCCGTTGTCACCATCAACACCTGGCTTCGGGATGCCGCGGCGCTCCCCTTCCTCACCCGCCACCACCACTTCGACTGGCACCTCCACGCAACACCGGCTGACGCACCCCTAGCCATGAGGATCCGGGTGGAAGTTGCACTCGCCCTGGTAGACGTGATCCGCACCGGAGAAACCGATCGCCTGCGCGTGTGCGATGCACCTGACTGCGATGGTCTGCTCATCGACCTGTCGCGAAACGGGTCGAAGCGGTTCTGCAGCATCCGGTGCGGCAACCGGATGAACCAGCTCGCGCACCGCGCGCGACAGGAATATCTACAGCGCGGGTGCCTGACTGAGCAGCGTGTGCCCCCACTGCTCCTCGAGCAGGCGTTCGAGCGTTGCCCCGAGTGAGTAGAGCCGAGCATCCTCACGGGCAGGAGCCATGATCTGGAACCCGACTGGCAGCCCGTCCTCAGGTGCGAGCCCCATCGGCAGACCCATTCCGGGAACACCCGCGAGGTTCGCCGGAATCGTCGTCACGTCGTTGAGGTACATCGCTAGGGGATCGGCCATCTTCTCCCCGAACTTGAACGCTGTCGTCGGCGCCGACGGCGACACCAGCACATCGGCCTTCTCGAATGCCGCCGCGAAGTCGCGCTGAATGAGCGTGCGCACCTTCTGTGCTGACCCGTAATACGCGTCGTAGTAGCCGGCCGAGAGCGCATACGTCCCGAGGATGATGCGACGCTTCACCTCGGCACCGAACCCGGCTTCGCGAGTGGCGGCCATGACATCCTCGACCGTGCCCCCACCGGGCGGGTTCACACGAAGCCCGAACCGCACCGAGTCAAACTTCGCCAGATTGCTGGATGCCTCGGCCGGCAGAATCACGTAGTACGCAGCCACTGCGTACTCGAAGTGGGGCGCTGACACCTCAACAATCTCCGCGCCGTTCGCACTGAGCAGTTCAAGCGTCTCGTGGAACCGCTGCGAGACCCCGGGCTGGAATCCGGGACTGTCGAGCTCCTTGATGACACCGACTCGCAAGCCCCTGAGAGTCTCGGCCCGAGCACCCGCGCGGGCGGCCTCGGCGAAGGACGGCCAGGTGTCACGCAGGCTGGTCGAGTCGCGGGGGTCGTGCCCACCGATCACGTCGTGCAGAAGACCGGCATCGAGAACCGAGCGAGTGACCGGTCCCACCTGATCCAGGGAGGATGCCAGTGCGATCGCCCCATAGCGCGAAACCCCGCCGTACGTGGGCTTGACCCCCACCGACCCGGTGACGGCGGCCGGCTGACGGATCGACCCGCCCGTGTCAGACCCGAGCGCGAGCGGTGCCTCGAACGCGGCAACGGCCGCTGCCGACCCGCCGCCCGAACCGCCGGGGATGCGGGTGAGATCCCACGGGTTCTTGGTCGGCCCGTAGGCCGAGTGTTCGGTCGACGAGCCCATCGCGAACTCGTCCATGTTGGTCTTGCCGAGTGGAACCAGACCCGCGGCTCGCAGACGAGCGACCGTCGTCGCGTCGTAGGGCGGAACCCAGCCCTCGAGAATCTTCGACCCCGCGGTCGACGGCATGTCGATTGTGCAGAGAACGTCTTTGATCGCAATCGGCACACCTGCGAGTGGGCCGAGGGGCACCGAGTCTGCTCGCTGCTGATCGATGCGCGCGGCGGTGGCGAGAGCATCCGCCGACACGTGAAGGAACGCGTGAACTTGCTCCTCGACGGCCACGATGCGATCGAGGTGCGCCTGGGTTGCTTCGACCGACGAGACCTCGCCACTCGCGAGCTTGTCGGCAAGGGCCAACGCGGAGAGGTGAATCAGTTCGGAGCTGGTGGCTGGGCCCGTGGAAGCGCTGGTGGTGGCGCTCACTGCTCCTCCCCCAGAATCGCACTCACCTGGAAGCGGCTACCGTCGTGTTCGGGCGCGCCGGCCAGAGCCTGCTCGGTCGTGAGTAACGTCGGCAACACGCGCACGCTCACATCGGCGAACCCTTCGGTGGGGGTGCTGACGAACGCGCTCGTCTATGACTTTCATCCGGTGATTGTGGATGCGTCCGTGACCTACACGCTCGATGAATTCTGGCATTACAATGCCCCGTTCCCGATCAAACTTGGCGGGGAGTACATGGAAAACCCCAACTCTGGAACCGAT
>JANOED010000154.1:0-2111 GCA_031413035.1 Leifsonia sp.
CCATAGGGTAGTGGCCAGTTGACACCGACGTAGCCAGCTGCTCCCGCGGCGACGAGCATCTGCCCACGACCACCGATGTTGAACAGTCCCACCCTGAAAGTTAGCGCCACGCCGAGGCCGGCCACGATCAGCGGTGTTGCAAACGTGAGCGTCTCGGTCAGCGGGCGGATGCCACGGAGGAAGTCATCCGCCTTGAAGTTGTAGATCGACCCCTGGAATAAGGCGATGTACGCCCCCGCAACCGCGTCCCAAATAGCCCGGAAAGTGTCGAGGGGTCGCGAGAAGAAGTAGCCGGCAGCCTCTTGGACGTCCTCGCTCGTCAAAGCGATGAGGATGCCACCGGCAGCGAGCGCAAGCACGACGGCGAGTACCGAAATGATCGTGCTCCCACTGAGGATGTCGTTGAGAACCTGCTGAGCCCGCGACGGCGGCTCGATCTCGTTGGGCAGCTGTCCCGGCTCGATGAGGACGTCGGGTGTTTGTGACGTCGCTACCTTGGGGTCGGTCATGCTGCCGCTCCTCCGTGTCGGGGTGTTCGCCCGCCATCATGAGGCCGAGCACCTCTCGAGGGGTGTTGCCGGGGACGATGCCGACAATCCCGCCGCGATACATCACCGCAATGCGATCAGCGAGAGCAGTGACTTCGTCGAGTTCGGTGGAGACTACGACGACGGGGACTCCAGCGTCTCGTGCCTCGATGATCCGGGTGTGCACGAACTCGACCGACCCGACGTCGAGCCCTCGGGTCGGTTGGGCCGCGACCAGCAATTTGAGCTCGCGGCTGAGTTCCCGTGCGAGTACGACCTTCTGCTGGTTGCCGCCCGACAGGCGACCAACGAGGGTCTCGATCCCCTGAGCACGGATATCAAACTCCTGCACCTTCGTCTCGGCGAACTCAGCCAAGTACTTCAACTGAAGGGTCCCGAGCTTGACGAAGGGCTCGCCGACCGAGCGATCGAGCATGAGGTTCTCGGAAATCGTGAACTCGCCTACCAGACCGTCTTCTTTGCGGTCCTCGGGCACGAAGCCGACCCCGGCATCCAGAGTGTGACGCACGCTCAGCCCGCGCAGTGACTTTCCGTTGAGGCTGATGCTCCCGGTCACCTTGGGCTGAAGACCAACAATTGCCTCAGTGAGCTCGGTCTGTCCGTTGCCCTGCACGCCAGCGATAGCAAGCACCTCACCCGCGCGCACCTCGAAGCTCACGTTATTGACCACGAGCTGATCGCGGTGGTCGATGACCGACAAGTTGTCGACCACGAGCGCTGGCGCGCCAGGCTTCGACACACCCTTGTCGATCATGAGGTCGATTGCTCGACCGACCATCATCGAGGCCAGCTGCTCATTCGTGTCAGTGGGCGATGCCTCGCCGACGACCTTGCCAAGCCGGATCACGGTGATCCGATCAGCGACTTCGCGCACCTCGCGCAACTTGTGGGTGATGAAGACAATCGACGTTCCCGATTCTTTGAGCTGGCGCATGATGGCCATGAGCTCGTCTGTTTCCTGGGGCGTCAAAACAGCGGTCGGCTCGTCGAAGACCAGCACGCGGGCATCCCGAGACAGTGCCTTGATGATTTCGACGCGCTGCTGCACACCGACCGGCAGGTCCTCCACGAGATCGTCGGGGTCGACATCGAACCCGAAGCGAGCGGAAATCTCCTGCACCATGCGGCGAGCGCCGTCGAGATCGAGCACGCCGCCGAGCTTGGTCTGCTCGTGGCCGAGCATGACGTTCTCTGCCACGGTGAAGACCGGGATGAGCATGAAGTGCTGATGCACCATGCCGATTCCCGCGTTCATGGCATCCCCGGGGCCCGCGAAATGCTGCACCTCGTCATTGAGGAGGATCTCGCCCTCGTCGGCCCGGTATAGACCGTAGAGCACATTCATCAACGTGGACTTGCCAGCGCCGTTCTCGCCCAGCAGGCAGTGGATCTCGCCCGGCTCGACCGTCAGGTCGATGTGGTCATTGGCTACCAGCGAACCGAATCGCTTGGTGATCCCGCGAAGTTCGAGCTTCATGTAAACCAATCTAATCTGCGGGCGTCATCGACCGCATGCGTTGTTCCAGAGAATACAAGGAAAGAAAGAAAGCCGGGGAGACCAGC
>JANOED010000155.1:0-4639 GCA_031413035.1 Leifsonia sp.
ACAGCTCGACGAGCACGACCTGTTCGAGACGACGCTCACCCGCACTGTCGGCGGCGGGGTGGCAACGACGAGTGCACTAGTGCTTCCCATGCCGCCGGCGGGAGCTGACATTCGTGGACCGCTAACCAGCACCGGCGAGATCATGCTGACCGGGTCGATCGATCTCCCGCGAAGCCTGAGTTCCACTGGAGCATCCGCTCGCTTTGATCACGATGGAATCGACGCTCTTTTCGATGCGGGAGACGCGGAGGTCATCTCGACCGATTCGGCTCCGGTCAGCGCCATCAAGGCCGTCAGCACCCATAACTCGGGCTTCGCGGTCACGCACACCCAGAAGCCCAAAGGCACACGGGGACTGACCGTGCTGTTGATTGCTGCCTCGACAATGGCCGTTGTTGTCGCAGGGTTGCTCATTGCAGCCTTCGCACTCAATGTGTTCTAGTTCGTGACCTACTCCTCCGCCGTTACCGACCAAAGGACACTGTGACTGCATCTGCGCGCGCTCGCGAACTAGTGAACGTGGTGGCTCGCGCCGCCGACTCCAAACAGGGGGAGGATCTGGTCGCTCTCGATGTATCCGGACCCCTGCCACTGACCGACGTATTCTTCCTCGTGTCAGGTCGCAATGAGCGTAACGTTCAAGCGATCGCGGGCGAGATTGAAGAGAAGATGATCGAGGCAGGCGCTAAGCCGCTACGACGTGAGGGTCGCGCCGAGGGCCGATGGATTCTCCTCGATTTCGGTGATGTGATTGCGCACGTGTTTCACGAGGAAGACCGCATGTATTACTCGCTTGAGCGGCTCTGGAAGGACTGCCCAGCCATTCCGCTCGAGTTGGCAGTCGCGGGCGCGCCCGAGTAGACCTCCACGGTTCGTGCTCCCCGTGTTGTGTAGTAATCTTGGGGAGTTGCCCGCGAGGGCCGCAACTCTAGGGTCCATGGCGCAGCCCGGTAGCGCACCTGCATGGCATGCAGGGGGTCAGGGGTTCGAATCCCCTTGGATCCACCAATCGCGACTATGGGCCGCCTTCGGGCGGCTCTCGGTCGTTAATGGACGCGCCCGGCCCCGTCCTTGGCTAGAGTAAGCCTTCACAATCCTTAGCTTCTCGCTGCCGTCCCTAGCGGCACGCGGGAAGTCAGACCGTTTGAGAGTCGACCCGTGAATTCTTCTACCGTGCCCAGAGCTCGCCGAGCCCTCGTTCTGCTTGCCTTGCTCGTGCTGGTCGTTCTGGGGATGCAGTCGTTGTCAGGTAGCCCCGCCCGAGCAGACTCGAACCCTGAGTACGATTCACTGCCCGCTGTCTCCCCGCCGTCCTTTGTGAGCTTGGGATATCAGGCAACGTCGACGGCAGAGTTCGGCGACCATATCCAGCTCGCGGGTACCGATCGAGTTCTCGACACCGTGTCAGTGGGGCTCACCAACTGGGCATGTGAGAGCGACTACTCGCTCGTCGGGAATGTATGGGTACCTGCGGGAGGCCCATGCACGTCGACACCAGGATCGACCTTCGCTCACCCGATCACCGTCAACATGTATGAGGTCGACACCTCGGGGATTACGCCGATAAAGGGAGCACTCCTCGCGACATTGACGACGACGTTTGACATTCCCTTTAGGCCATCAGCGAACCCGGGGATAGGCCCCGGTCTTTGTGGCGCTGGTGCGACTCAGTGGTACAACCCAGGCACGGGTACCTGCCAGAACGGATTTGCCACGACCGTCACTTTCGACTTCAGTACTCTGGGGCCAACATTGCCGAACGAGCTCATTGTTGCGGTGGCGTACAACACCCAGACCTACGGCGCGAGCCCGCTCGGCACCGCAGGCCCATACAATTCGCTGAACGTCAGTCTCGCAAACGCGGCACCGACAGTGGGCACCAATGTCGACAACGACGTGATGTTCTGGAACACGCTCAATGCGGCAAACTACAGTGATGGCGGAGCCGGCGGCGTGGGAACGCTCCGTGCGGACACGGGCTGGGGCGCGTATTTCGGGCTGGTCCTTGAGAGCCGTGCGGATGCCCCAGCGCCCTCGTTGGCCGCCACCGGATCGTCGTCCGGCGGGCTGATTCCCGCTCTCCTCGTGATGCTCATCGGCGGAGCTGGCCTCCTGCTGGTTGCTGGACTGCGTCGAGGTCGCACGCAGCTGACGCGATCCGGCTAGAGCGCTTCTCCCTCTCGGGCCTCCGCGGCAAGCCGGCGATTGCGCACGACTTGCTTGAACCACGCGCTGTCCGGGATGCGCGCAAGCAGCGGTCCCGTCACGATCGTGATGATCACGTAGGCGGCGGCGAGCGGTGCGAGTTGGGGTTCGAGCCCCGCGGCGACGGCGAGGCCGGCGATGACGATCGAGAACTCACCGCGAGGGGTCAGCACGAGTCCGGCGCGCCATCGTCCTGGAATGGCGATCCCCGCCCGCTTGGCCGCTAGGTAGCCGGTTAGGGTCTTCGTGGCCATCGTCACAGCGGCGAGTATGGCTGCCGGGAGAAGAACGGGCAGGATCGAGGCCGGATCGGTAGAGATGCCGAAAAACACGAAGAACACTGTCGCGAACAGATCTCGCAATGGGCTCAGGACAGTGGCTGCGTTCTTCGCGACCGGTCCCGAGAGCGCGATACCTACGAGGAAGGCGCCGACCGCGGCCGACACGCTCACCTGCTCGGCGAGGCCCGCGACCAACATCGTCAGCCCGAGAACGCCCAACAGAAGAGGTTCGGCATGCTTTGAGGTGAAGACGCTCGACAGCAGGCGGCCGTGCCGCAGCGCGAGGTAGAGGATGACGACCACTACGCTCACGGCGATAACCAGTGCCGTCGCGCCTTGTAGCAGTCCGGCCCCGATCACCAGCGCCGAGAGGATAGGCAGGTAGAAGGCCATCGCGAGATCCTCGATCACGAGGATCGATAGCACCACCGGTGTCTCCCGGTTTCCGAGTCGGCCGAGATCGCGCAGAACCTTCGCGACGACCCCGGATGACGAAATCCAGGTAATACCGGCGAGTGCGACCGCGGGCAGCCAACCCCAGCCGAGCAGGAGAGCGAAGGCTGCGCCGGGGAGCGCGTTGAGCAGCCCATCGATGATTCCGGCGATTCTCGAGCGTTTCAGGCTCGTCATGAGTTCTTCGGCTGAATACTCGAGTCCGAGCATCGCCAGCAGCAGGATCACGCCGATCTGGGAGCCGACCTCAAAGAAGTCCTCACTCGCACTCAGGGGAATGATGCCGCCGTTGCCGACGGCGAGCCCCGCCAGCAAGTAAAGCGGGATCGGTGAGATCCCAATCCGCAATGCCAACCGACCGAGGATACTGAGAACGAGGAGAAGTGCACCAACTTCAATCAGCAGCACGGTGGTCGGGTGCATGGGCCGCCTAGCTCGGTCCGCGGTCGATGAGCTGGCTCAGTGCGTCGAGGCCCTTGCGCGTACCCACGGCGACGATAACGTCGCCCGGTTCGAAGATCACGTCGGGGCTGGGGGAGGCGATGACGGTGTCGCCGCGGCCAATGGCGACGATTGAGCAACTGGTCAGTGTGCGGGCCTTGGTGTCGCCCATAGGGCGCCCGACATATCCCGAACCCGTCGGCAGGGTGATCTCCTCCGTGAAGAGGCCCATGTCACGTTTTCCCAGCCCACTCACGCGGTTGAGGCTAAGCGACGCACCGAGAACCTCGGCGAGAGCCGCAGCCTCCTCATCATTGAGGGGTATCGAACTGGTGCAGGCGTCCGGATCGTCCGCGTCGAAGAGAGCGACTTCACGTTCGCCCGAGCGAAGGGCCACGATACTGACCCGACGCCCACTCGACGTGATGACGTCGTTGCGCACGCCGATACCGGGAAGGTCGACACGTTCGATTCGTACACTCACGAGATTGACGATACCGCCTCAGCGGATCAGGCGGCTTTCGGAGCCTCGACGCCGTACTTCTTCATGGAGGTCTCGACGATCGTGAGACCCTCGAGTCCGGGCATCCGCGAGATGTGCTCGTCAAGCTTGCGGATCTCTCTCAGGCCCTCGGGGCCAGAGAAGATGTGACCCATTACGTGGGTAACCTCGGCTGGTTCCATCACGCTGGATCCCACCGGACCCCAGGCATTTTTGAGGGCGAAGCGGGCGAGTACCTGTGCTTTCTTGCTCTTGGCAAGGCGGTCGCGTGCCTGCGTCGCGTAGAAAGCAACGTGGCGCGCTTCTTGCTTGGCGATGCGCTTGAGGAGCACTGCGAGCACCGGGTGCTGTTCGAGTTCGGCGAGACGGTTGTAGGCGGCAACGGCGGACCACTCGTTCGCGGCCCCCCAGATCATGTGAACGGCGATGAAGTCTTTGCCGACGATATTGCCGAGTAGGGATTGTTTGATTGGATCGAGACGATCTTTCCAGCCCAACTTCAGGCGCGTCGCCTTGAGTTCGTCGAAGTTGACGGTGATCCCATGGGCACCAAGTACCGCCGCAAGGGCTTCACCGTGCCAGAATTCCTCGCGGTTCCACATCGTCATGAACGCCGAAACATCGGCTTCTTTGTGCGACGGGGTCACGAGCAGATCGCGAAGGTAGCAGACCGTGTGGTACTCGATGTCGCACATGTAGCGCAGCGCCCGCAAGGTTGCCTCAGGCAGCGGGTTGGTTTCGAAGTCGCCGAAGTCGA
>JANOED010000156.1:0-3489 GCA_031413035.1 Leifsonia sp.
GAATCGTGCCGACGCTGATCGACGATCCGAGCCTGCCGCTCCGCTACAAAGCGGTCGCCAACCTGATTGAACAATCGGCCGAGATCGTCGAGCTCGCTCGAACCATGGATGTGCTGGTGCTCAGCGACGCCGGAATGCCCGCAATCTCCGACCCCGGCTTCACCCCTCGTTGCGGCTGCAGTCGAGGCCGGTGTCATGGTCACGGCGCTGCCCCGGACCCAGTGCGGTGCTGACCGCCCTCGCGGTCTCCGGACTTGCGACCGATCGCTTCAGCTTCGAAGGGTTCCTGCCGCGCAAGGGCCGGGTGCGCTACTTCTCGGCGTTGGCCAGAGAGCCGCGAACGATGATCTTCTTTGAGTCACCGAACCGGCTCGGGGCTGCGCTCGCAGACCTCGCACTGGGGCTTGGTGATGACCGAAGGGTGGTGGTGTGCCGCGAGCTCACCAAGCTCCACGAGGAAGTCGTGCGCGGCAGTGCGGCCGACGTGGCACAGCGTTTCGCCGACGGCGCGCGGGGCGAGATCGTGATCGTCGTCGCGGGGGCGTCTGCCGTGGCATCCGATCTGCCGACCGGTATCGCGCAGGTTCTGCGGCTGGTAGCGGAGGGGGCGAAGCTTAAAGAGGCGAGCGCCGAAGTCGCCGAGGCAACCGGGTTGAGCAGGCGCGAACTGTATGAAGGTGCCCTCGCCGCCCGCGGTTAGAGTTCTCCGATCGCGCTACCGGTGAGGATCGCGCCGATCACGACCAACAGAACCCCCATCACGACGGAGTGATTCGCGGTGAGCCACGTGCGCAGGTGTTCCAGGGCGGGGCGGATTCGGTTCGGTGCAAGGGTGAAGGCGATCACGGGTACTGCCGTCGAGATCGACGCGACCACTATGAAGATTGCTCCGATGAGCACTGTCTCCCCCACAGACAACAGCGCGCCGCCAATCGTCACGCCCAGTGGGATCGCGAGCGCGAGTTCTTTCGGGTTCGTCAGCGAGAGAAGAACCGCCAGCCCAAAACTTTTGGCCGGTGAGAACCCGTCGATCGCGTCCATCCAGGCGGGCAGTTTCGGCTCCGTGCCACCGGGTTTCGGTCGCCATTTGCTGAGGCCTAAAACCACAATCACGATACCGAGCAGCAGCTTGGCGAGCGTCGGGATGCCGGTGCCGGCTGCCGAGTAGAGGGCCTCTGAGGCGAGTATGACGATGCTGAGCACGATCGTCAGGCCGAGCAGCCGCCCGAGGAGGAACATGAGACCGGCCGCACGGCCGCGCGGCGACATGAGCAGCAACACCGTGGCGATCAGCGGGAACGGGCTCAGCGCGACGCCGACAGCGAGGGGAAGGGCTTGGCCGATCACGTCGGCGACGGTGTAGTCCACGAGAGTTACTGTAGCGAGGGCCGCTGCGAAGTAACACGGCTACGGGCATCCGTAGACTTGATGCATGGCTGCGGGCGATTCCTTCTACATCACGACGCCCATCTTCTATGTCAACGACGTGCCCCACATCGGCCACGCATACACCGAGGTGGCGGCTGATGTTCTTGCTCGCTGGCATCGGCAGCGCGGAAATGACACCTGGCTGCTGACCGGAACCGATGAGCACGGGCAGAAGATTCTGCGCACCGCAGTGGCCAACGACTCCACCCCGCAAGAGTGGGCCGACAAGCTCGTCACTGAGGCGTGGAAGCCGCTGCTCGCGACGATAGACATTAGCAACGACGACTTCATCCGCACGACCGAGGAGCGGCACGAAAAGGCCGTCGCGCTGTTTCTCCAGCGCCTCTACGACGAAGGGCACATCTACTCGGGTGAGTACGAGGGCTTCTACTGCGTGGGCTGCGAGGAGTACAAGCATCTCGACGAGCTCATGGAGACTGAAGAAGGTGACTTCGCCGGCCAGCTGGTCTGCCGCATCCACGGCCGGCCGGTCGAGGTTCTCAAGGAGAAAAACTACTTCTTCCGCATGAGCGCATTCGAGGATCGCCTGCTCGACCTCTACCAGTCCCGGCCCGATTTTGTTCAGCCATCGAGCGTGCGCAACGAGATCATTCAGTTTGTCTCTCAGGGCCTCGACGACCTGTCGATCTCACGGTCAAGCTTCGACTGGGGAATCAAGGTGCCGTGGGACGACAGCCACGTCGTCTATGTCTGGTTTGACGCTCTGCTGAACTACATCACCGCGATTGGGTACGGAACAGACGACGAGGCGTTCCAGCGCCGCTGGCCGGCAGTTCACCTCGTGGGCAAAGACATTGCCCGCTTCCACGCCGTGATCTGGCCCGCGATGCTCATGGCTGCAGGCATCGAGGTACCGCGGGCAGTGTTCGGTCACGGTTGGTTGCTCGTCGGCGGTGAGAAGATGTCGAAGTCGAAACTGACTGGCATCGCACCCTCGCAGATCACCGACACGTTCGGTTCCGATGCCTTCAGGTACTACTTCCTCTCGGCGATCACCTTCGGGCAGGACGGCTCGTTCAGCTGGGAAGATCTCAGCGCCCGCTATCAGGCCGAGCTTGCCAACGGGTTCGGCAACCTGGCGTCGCGAGTCATCGCGATGGTGACTAAGTACTTCGACGGAGCGATTCCGAACGCACCGCTCGACGACGTGATCACCGCCATCGAAAAGCGCGTGACGGATGCCGCGAACGCACACATCGACACATTCGCGATCAACGAGGCGCTCTCCGACATCTGGGAGCTCGTCGACGCTCTGAATGGGTACATCACCGATACCGAGCCGTGGACCCTCGCCAAGAAGCCGGCCGAGCGCGCCCGCCTCGAGAGCGTGCTCGCGACCGGCGTGCACGGGCTTGGCACCCTTGCGGTGCTGCTCGCCCCGGTACTGCCGAAGGCGACAGCGCGGCTGTGGGAGGCGATCGGTGGTAGTGGCGCCGTCGAGTCACAGCGAATCGACACAGCGTGGTCGTTCGACAGCGGCTCGCGAGTAACGGCGCTTGAGACATCCCTGTTCCCGCGAATCGAGACGGACGAGGGCGAGAGCGCGTGAGCGACCCCGCCGCCTTCGTGCGGCAGCGCGACACCACCTCAGAGCAGGGGCAGACGCGCGACCTTGAGTATCCGCCGCTGCCGGCCGCGCTCACGGTGGGGGTCTACGACAACCACACGCACCTCGAGATTGCCGACGGCAGCAACCCCATGGACTACCGGGAGCACCTCGACCGCGCGTCGAGTGTCGGGGTGCGCGGGGTCGTGCAGGTCGGCGGCGACCTGGTGACGAGTCGCTGGTCCGCCGAGATCGCGACACGGGAGCCCCGCGTGCTTGCGGCAGTGGCACTGCACCCGAACGAGGTCGGGGGGTACGTGGCATCCGGCACGCTGGATGACGCGCTCGCCGAGATCGATGAGCTCGCGGCGCGCCCGCGCGTGGCCGCGATCGGCGAGACCGGACTCGACTACTTTCGCACCGGCGAAGACGGACGTGCAGACCAGCTGCGCTCGTTCGAGGCGCACATCGAGATTGCCAAGCAGCGCGGCCTC
>JANOED010000157.1:0-10662 GCA_031413035.1 Leifsonia sp.
AACTGAGCGGCGCGCTTTCCTTGTCCTACTCGCAGTTCGACACTTTCGTCCGGGTGTTCAGCGCCACGGACTTCACCGACTTTTCCGGCACGCGCTTCGAGAATGTGCCCGAGACAACGATGTTCCTGGCCGCGCGATACAATGCGCCGCTGGCCAACGGACAGGCGATCGAGGTGTACGGCGAGTATCGCTACGTCAGCGCGATCATCACGCAGGATAACACGCGGGCTTCGAAGTCGGGGGACCAGCTGACGGCACCTGGCTATGATCGCGTGGACATGCACATCAGCTTCGTGCCGACCGATCGGTTCCGGATTACCGCCTATGTCAACAATCTTCTGGATTCAAGTTGCTCAGTTTGCACGCGAACCGAATCGGCGCCGACGATCGAGACGCGAGGCGAGCCATCGGCAACGACCGAAAGCACGGCATCCCGCGCTACATCCTGTGCCTCGGTACGAGCAGCCTCCTGATCGAGGTCGGGCACGCCAGCAACCTGGAACTCCGACCCTCCGCGGAACTCGATCCCGAGAACGAATCCTCCGCGCGCGATGGGGATAACGACAGAAAGAAGCACCATGACAGCGGCAATCGAATACCAGATCCTGCGTCGACCGACGAAGTTGATCGACCGAGCACCGGTGTACAGGTCATTTCCGAACTTGGCAAAGCTTGCCATTAGGAATCCTTCCCCCGAGTATCGGTATTCGAGCCGTCCAACTCTGCAGCCTTACGCTCGGCAATCGTCTGACGGCGCACGGCCTCGCGGCTAGCTCCGGCCTTGGTGCGATCAGCAACCGGTGCCCTGAACTGTGCCCGGCCGCGATACACCGCTCCGAGTGCATTCGGATCCAACCCACTGAGTGGATGCCCGCTGCCGAAGAACCTCGTTGTCGCGATGAGCTGGAGGATCGGATGAGTGAAGAGGATCACGATCAACACGTCGATAACGGTGGTAAGACCGAGAGTGAGTGCGAAGCCGCGAACGTTGCCGACCGCAAGGATGAAGAGCACAATCGCGGAAAGCAGGTTGATCGACTTTGCAGCGAGGATCGTTCGGAGTGCCCGCTTCCAGCCCGCCTCGACCGCACCGGGCAGCGACTTTCCGTCACGAAGCTCATCGCGGATTCGTTCGAAGTAGACGATGAACGAGTCGGCCGTGAACCCGATCGCCACAATGAGCCCGGCAACGCCAGCCAGCGAGAGACGGTAACCCTGGCGCCACGACAGGATCGCGATCGCGAGATACGTGATGACACCGGCGACTACTAGCGACGCGAAGGTGACGAGACCAAGTAGGCGGTATTGAAATAGCGAGTAAATGAGAACGAGCAGAAGTCCGATAAGACCTGCAATGAGTCCACTCGTTAGTTGCGTCGAGCCCAATGTCGCCGAAATCACTTCACTGCTCTGCACCGTGAACCCGATCGGGAGCGCGCCAAACTTGAGCTGATCGGCGAGTGTCTTCGCCGACTCCTGCGTGAAGTTTCCGCTGATCTGCGGCTTGCCGTCCGTGATGATGCCCTGGGTAGTGGGAGCAGAAATGACAAGACCGTCGAGCACGATCGCGAATCGGTTGCGCGGGTCTGTGTCCGGAAACCCGTAAAGACGTTCGGTGACCTGCGCGAACTGTTCTGTTCCCTCGGCATCGAAGGTGATGAAGACGCCCCACACCCCGGTGCTGACGCCTTGACTACTTGAGATCAGGCCGCTGGAGGCATCCGAGATCGTCTCGCCAGCGACCTCGACCGGGCCGAGAATGAACTTCTCGGTGAAGGTGGTATCGCAGGTGATGAGTGGCTCATCTGCCGGCGCGACGTTGGCCTGGTCGATTGTTGTGCAGTCGAAGTTAAGGAACTGATCGTAGAGAGCATCGGTGACCCAGCTCGGGTCACTGCCGTCTGTCGGCACCGCGGTGGGCGTCGTCGAGAGGGTCGATTCGGGACTCGGGGTCGCCCCATCCGTAGGTTCGGGGGTCGGAGTGCTGGCAGCAGAAGTAGCCGCGAATTCCGCAAAGATCACCGGACGAAACTCGAGCTTGGCCGAACTCTGGATGCGTTCGAGTGTCTCGTCGTCTGGTTCACCGGGGATCGAGACGACGATGTTCGAGTCACCCTGCGTCGTGATCTCGGCTTCAGAGACACCGCTGGCATCGACTCGATCACGAATGATCGACACGGCCTGGGCGAGTTGTTCAGGTGAGACGGTCTGGCCGCTCTCGAGCTTCGGGGCAAGAATGATCTGCGTTCCACCCTGAAGGTCAAGCGCGAGCTTTGGCGCCCACGATGCCTTGTCAAAGATGACGCCGTAGGCGAGGATTCCCGTGAGAAGCGCGATGATGACGCCGAGCCAAGCTAGGGAACGCCAGGCACTCCTGACGGGCGTAGTACTGGCCAACGACGTATCTCAGCTTTCTCTGTGGCCCGCGAGGGGCGAGCACTCACACACAGTTGGCCACGCCAATTCGGCGAGGCCAACACCCAAGGTTACTGGTTACTCGCCAGCCTTCTTGGTTGTGCGACGCACCGGCTTCTTCTCCTCGGTAACACGCTCGCCGTAGGCAGGCTCCGCAAGCGGAATTGCGCTGTCCTCGTTGAGCTTGACGCGGTCGCGCTCCTCGGCCTCGCGATTCGCGATAGCCATGGCCTCCTCGACAGACCGCGGCGCATTCGGGTCGACGTCTTCGCTGGTAACCACCTTCGCGAGAGTCTGACGGTGCACGCGAACGATGTTCCCGGGGCTCGTTTCGAGCTCGGCGACGTTGGTGAGTTCATCGATCGACTTGAGTGTGCCGAAGAGCCCGAAATTGGTCATGACCTCGGCGCCGGGAACGATCTTGGACTGAAGTTCCTCCTGCTGGGCCTTGCGCTTGCGGCTGTTGCGAAACATGAAGAAAACAAGTACCGCGAGAATGACGAGCATTCCAATTGTCAACGGATCCATGGGTTACCTTCCGAGAGGGAGTCGTGAGACCGGCAAGCCTACTGATGCTCGCTGAACGGTCACCACGAATTATAGGTCATCGCCGAACAGCGTCGCTGTGGCACGATCTGTCCGGGGCGGAGTCAGGCCGAAGTGTTGCCACGCCGCACGGGTTGCAACCCGGCCCCGAGGCGTTCGCGTGAGCAATCCAATGCGCACGAGGAACGGCTCGACCACCGACTCGATCGTCTCGGCCTCCTCCCCCACCGAGACCGCCAGGGTGTTGAGCCCGACCGGGCCCCCGTCGAATCGGTTGAGCACCGTGTGCATGACGGCGCGATCAAGGCGGTCAAGGCCCAAAGCGTCCACGTCATAGAGCTCAAGGGCCGCATGCACGGCCTCGATACCCGCGCCTAAGAGAGCCGCCTGTCCCGAGCCTGTGGATGGGTTGACGAGCGCATAGTCCCGAACCCGGCGGAGAAGTCGGTTGGCGATGCGCGGCGTTCCGCGGCAGCGTCCGGCGATCTCAGCAAGAGCCGCTCGGTCGATGGTCAGATCGAGTAGGTCGGCGGCTCGCACCAGAACTTGCTCCAACTCCGCCTCGTCATAGAACTCCAGATGGGCCGTGAACCCGAAACGATCGCGCAGCGGGTTCGGGAGCATCCCCGAGCGAGTAGTGGCTCCCACCAGCGTGAACGGCGCTAGATCGAGCGGGATGGATGTCGCGCCTGCTCCCTTGCCGACCATGATGTCAATACGAAAGTCCTCCATCGCGAGGTACAGCATCTCCTCGGCCGACCGCGCCATCCGATGGATTTCATCGATGAACAGCACCTCACCGGGAACCAGCGACGACAGAACAGCAGCCAGATCACCCGCGTGTTGGATCGCCGGACCACTCGACATTCGCAGAGGGCGTCCACTTTCATGCGCGACGATCATCGCCAGCGTTGTTTTTCCGAGGCCGGGCGGACCCGCGAGCAGTATGTGGTCGGGCGTGCGATTCTGCATCGCCGCGGCCCGCAAAAGCAACTGCAACTGGCCCCGCACCTTTGACTGACCGATGAACTCGGCCAAGGAACGCGGGCGTAGAGCACCCTCGAAGGCCAGCTCGGCGTCTGACTCCGGGGTGGGCATGATTAGCGGGTCCGGTTCGATCACGACGACTTCACCGCCTGTGGGCCGAGCGCGGCCAGTGCCAGGCGGAGCACTGCCGGCACGGCGTCACGTTCAGCATCGGATGCCGCGGCGAGGGCATCCTCGACGGCCTGGGCAGCGACGCGCTCGGGCCATCCCAGCCCAACCAGCGCGACGGTTACGTTCTCGCCCACGCTGCTGCTGCGCGTGTCTGACGACGCCCGTGCCGCCGGCGACACCATGAGTTTGCCTGCCAAGGAGACGATCATGAGTTTGGCGGTCTTGGGGCCGATTCCAGGCACCTTCCTAAACGCACCGTCGTCTTCGCGTGCGACGGCCAGCGCCACGTCTCCGGGCGACATCGCCGCGAGAACACCCATCGCGCTCTTCGGTCCGACACCGGTGACCCCCCTGAGAAAGTCAAAGGCAGTGAGCTCGTCGGCATCTGCGAAGCCGTACAGCGAGAGGTCATCTTCCCGCACAATGAGGGCCGTGTGAAGGGTCGACTCGGCGCCAACGCGGAGCGCTAACGCGTGCTGTGGAGTGACGTGAACGCTGAGACCGACGCCGCCCACTTCGATGATCGCCGTAGTGCCAACCGCGGCCAAGACGGTGCCTCGAACCGACGAAATCATCGTGAAACCCTACGAGCACCAGCGGACTGCTCTGCCTGTCGCCATGCCTGCTGCGCCGGGGTAGGCACCCTTCCGCTCGCCACTAGCGCTGGCCCTTTCCAGGCATGGCAAATAGCCAACGCAAGAGCATCGGCGGCATCCGCAGGGCTCGGAATCTCCTTCAGGCCGAGCACCTTGGCGACCATGGAGCCGACCTGCCGCTTGTCGGCCGCCCCATAGCCGGTGATCGCAGCCTTCACCTCGCTCGGTGTGTGAAGGCCGACGCTCAGGCCGCGGGAAGCGGCAACCTGCAGCGCGACACCGCTCGCCTGAGCTGTACCCATGACGGTGCGAAGGTTGTGCTGAGCGAATACCCGCTCGAGCGCGACGGAGGTCGGCGCGTATTCGTCGAGCGCCTCGGAGATACCCTCCGAGATCGCGAGGAGCCGCTGCTCGAGAGCCATGTCGGGTGGGGTGCGGATCACTCCCACATAGACGAGGATCGCGGTGCGAGTGGGCGCGACGTCCACTATGCCAACGCCGCAGCGGGTGAGCCCGGGGTCGATGCCGAGCACGCGCATCACGAAGCCCAGCCCGAAGTCATGGGGCTTAGTCTTGCTCCAATTCGGCCTGAACTTGCGGCGACACGTCGTAATTCGAATATATGTTCTGTACGTCGTCCGAGTCCTCGAGCGCATCAATGAGCTTCATGACCTTGCGCGCAGTGTCGGCATCAACCTCAACCGTCAGGTGCGGAACGAACTCCGCCTCAGATGAGTCGTAGTCGATTCCTGCGGCCTGAAGTGCCTCCCGCGTAGTAACGAGGTGCGCCGTGTCGGTAATGACCTCGAAACCGGCCCCTCGGTCGACAACCTCCTCTGCGCCAGCATCGAGCACGGCGAGCAGAATGTCATCCTCTGTGACGTCGTCAGTCTTAGTGATCGAGATGACGCCCTTGCGGGTGAAGTTGTATGCAACACTTCCTGGGTCTGCCATCGTTCCGCCGTTGCGGCTCATCAGGGTTCGCACATCGGCCGCCGCGCGGTTGCGGTTATCGGTGAGACACTCAACGAGCAGTGCGACACCGTGAGGTCCGTAGCCCTCGTACATGATCGTCTGGTAGTCGATCGACTCGCCCGTGAGCCCCGCACCGCGCTTTATAGCGCGGTCGATGTTTTCGTTAGGCACCGAGGTTTTCTTGGCCTTCTGCACCGCATCGACGAGCGTCGGGTTTCCCGACATATCGGCTCCGCCGATCTTGGCTGCAACCTCGATGTTCTTGATGAGTTTGGCGAACGACTTGGCACGACGCTGATCTTTGATCGCCTTCTGGTGCTTCGTGGTTGCCCATTTGGAGTGGCCTGACATGGTGAACATTCTACTCAGCGGCCCAGCACCCCGGATCAGTCGGCCATGCGTACGCCTGATTGCTTGAGCTCAAGCGCTGCGAGTTTGCGCATGACTTCGTCATCCCCGCGCCGCCACGCCGCCATCGCGTCGTCATCGATTGAAGCCAGGGACGCAATGTCTTGGCTGGCCAGCGCGCGAAGGGCGAGCAGGTCGATGCCGGCGCCGCCCTCGACAAGCTTTTGAGCGCGGCCAGCGCGGCGCACGAAACGCAACCGAGGCAGCATCCACAGCAAGAGAATCATGATTATGGGCAGCGCGGCGATACCGAATCCGAGTACGGTCGCGAGCTGATTGATCGCTTCCTGCTGACTCTGACCCGCGGCCTCCAATGCTCCGCCCGCCTGGCTCGCGCCGTCGAACGGAACACGAATGCCACCGCCGATAATCGGTACCGAACCGAGCGAATCGCCGACCTGCGTCATCGTCTCGCGGAATCCTGCACCAGCCTCCTCCATCTGAACGCCGTATACCGCGAGGCTGCTCGTGAGGGTGTACACAGTGATGCCAAGCCACACCCATCCTGCGATGAGGCCGAGCGCGATGAGGTCAGCGATGATTTGGCGAGTTCTCCGCGGGCCGAAATCTGAGTACAGTTTCATGGCCCCATGATGCCAGCACGACCCGTCAGGCGACCCTTACCCGACTCAGGAAGTACTCGTGAAAGCGAGTCTCCCCGGTGATTTCCGGGTGGAAGGAAGTGCCCAGCAGGTTACCTTGCTCGACAGCAACGACGCGCCCGTCACCCAGTTCTGCGAGAGCTGTGGCGCGCGAACCGAGGGACTCGACGACGGGCGCACGAATAAAGACTGCGTGCACGGGCGGCTCCCCAAGCACCGGCACGTCAATGTCGGTCTCGAACGAGTCTGCCTGCGACCCGAATGCGTTGCGTCGCACCACGATATCGAGGCCGCCGATCGTCTCTTGGCCGGCAATAGCATCCAACACGGTGTCCGCGAGCATGATGAGCCCCGCACATGTGCCATAAACGGGCATCCCGGATGCCACCGCCGCCCGCAATGGCTCGGCAAGCCCGAACAGGCGGCTCAACTTGTCCATCACGCTGGATTCTCCGCCGGGAATCACTAACCCGTCTAGGTGCTCGAGCTCTTCGGGCCGTTTCACCGCACGCGTATCGGCTCCGAGACCTGAAAGCAACGCCAGGTGTTCGCGAAAATCACCCTGCAGGGCCAACACACCGATTCGGGCGCCCTTCGTCGGGCTCAGGGGAATCTACCAGCCACGCTCGGAGAGGCGGTGGGGCGCAGGCAAGTCAGAGACATTGATGCCGACCATCGCTTCGCCGAGGCCGCGAGATGCTTCCGCGATCACCTGAGGGTCATCGTAGAACGCAGTCGCCTTGACGATCGCGGCCGCACGCTCAGCTGGGTTTCCCGACTTGAATACTCCGGACCCAACAAAGACTCCGTCAGCGCCGAGCTGCATCATCAGGGCAGCATCCGCGGGTGTTGCCACTCCGCCAGCAGTGAAGAGCACTACCGGAAGCTTGCCGGTGCGCGCGACTTCGGCCACGAGCTCATATGGCGCCTGCAGTTCCTTGGCGGAGACGTAAAGTTCATCGGCGCTCTTGGCCGATAGTGCGCGAATCTCGCCGAGGATCGTGCGAATGTGTTTGGTAGCTTCCGACACGTCACCGGTTCCGGCTTCGCCCTTTGACCTGATCATTGCGGCGCCTTCAGTGATACGCCGCAACGCTTCGCCTAAGTTCGTGGCACCGCACACGAACGGCACGGTGAACTTCCACTTGTCGATGTGGTTCACATAGTCGGCCGGGGACAGCACCTCGGACTCGTCGATGTAGTCGACCTTGAGGGCCTCAAGAACCTGAGCCTCGACGAAGTGACCGATTCGCGCCTTGGCCATGACCGGAATTGACACGGCCGCCCGGATTCCATCGATGAGATCGGGATCGCTCATGCGCGCGACACCACCTTGGGCCCGGATGTCGGCGGGCACCCGCTCGAGCGCCATGACTGCTATCGCGCCGGCATCCTCGGCGATTTTCGCCTGCTCGGCGTTGACGACATCCATGATGACGCCGCCCTTGAGCATCTCCGCGAGTCCACGCTTGACGCGGCTCGTACCTTGTTCTTTTGACGTACTTGTGGTGCTCATAGTCCCAATTCTACTTCGGCCACGCGGCCGCGATTTCTTCGCGAACCTCCCCGAGAAGCCGCGGCAGGGCCTTGGTTCCTGCAATGATCGGGAAGAAGTTCGAGTCGAGCGCCCAGCGGGGCACGACGTGTTGATGCAGGTGCTCTGCGATCCCGGCACCCGCGAGGCGACCCTGATTCATTCCGATGTTGTACCCGTGCGCGTGGGCAGTTTCGGAGAGCACCCGCATTGCGGTCTGAGTCAGGCTACCGATCTCAGCAACCTCCTCGGGCGTCGCCTCGTCATACGTCGCAACATGGCGGTATGGGCACACCAGCAAATGACCGCTGTTGTACGGGAACAGATTCAGCAGAACATAGGCGTGAGTGCCGCGGGCAACGATGAGTGCCTTCTCATCATCCATTCCTGGTGCAAGGCAGAAAGGGCAGGCGTCATCGGCCGGGTCTTGGCCATCGAGAATGTAGGCAATGCGGTGCGGCGTCCACAGCCGCTGGAAAGCGTCGGGGACTGCGGCGAAGGTGTCAGAACGCTCGACGCCGTCGTACTGGGTTCCGTCGTAGTCCCGCACCGTTACACCTGGGCCTTGGTTGAGATGGCCTCACGGATTCGGGCGATTGCGTCGGCGAGCGGCACCCCGTTCTCTTGGCGACCATCGCGAAACCTGAAGCTGACCGATCCGTTCGCACTGTCTTCCTCGCCGGCGATCAGCTGGAATGGCACCTTGTCTTTGGCGTGGGTGCGAATCTTCTTCTGCATGCGCTCGCTTGACGCGTCGAGTTCGGCGCGTACTCCGGCATCCTTCAATTGTCGGATGACAGCACCGAGGTACTCCTCGTGCGCCTCGGCCACAGGGATTCCCACGACCTGCACGGGTGACAGCCAGACCGGGAATGCGCCGGCGTAGTGCTCGAGCAATATCGCGAAGAACCGCTCAATCGACCCAAGCAGCGCGCGGTGAATCATGATTGGCTGCTGACGGCTTCCGTCTGAGGCCGTGTACTCGAGTTCGAACAGGGCGGGCTGGTTGAAGTCGAGCTGCACGGTCGACAGCTGCCACGTGCGACCGATTGCGTCACGCGCCTGAACCGAGATCTTGGGGCCGTAGAAAGCTGCGCCTCCTGGGTCATCGACGAATTCAAGCCCCGAGTCGATCGCGACCTCGCGCAGAGTCTCGGTGGCGAGCTCCCACTGTTCGTCAGAGCCCACCGACTTCTCCGGGTCGCGGGTGGACAGTTCGAGGTAGAAGTCGGTGAGCCCGTAGCCCCTCAGAGTCTCGAGAACAAACTCGAGCTGGCGGGTGAGTTCCGGCTTGACCTGCTCGGGGGTGACGTAGATGTGAGCGTCATCCTGTGTCAAGCCGCGAACTCGTGTGAGGCCTTGAAGGGTGCCGCTCTTTTCGTAGCGGTACACGGTGCCGAATTCGGCCAAACGCAGCGGCAGCTCGCGGTAGCTGCGCCCTCGGGCTCTAAAGATCAGGTTGTGCATCGGGCAGTTCATGGGCTTGAGGTAATAGTCCTGACCCTGACGCGTAACGTGCCCGTCGGCATCTACTTCCGCGTCGAGGTGCATCGGCGGGAACATGCCGTCTTTGTACCAAGAGAGATGCTGGCTGATCTCGTAGAGGTGCCCCTTTGTGATGTGCGGGGTGTTGACGAGCTCGTATTCGTTGGCGAGCAGACGCTCGCGCATATAGTTTTCGATCTCGGCGCGGATGATTCCACCCTTGGGGTGGAATACAGCGAGCCCCGAGCCGATCTCTTCGGGGAACGAGAATAGGTCAAGCTCGGCACCCAAGCGCCGGTGATCGCGCTTCGCCGCCTCCTCCTGCAGTGTTTGGTAAGCGCGCAGCTCGTCCTTGCTCGGCCAGGCCGTGCCGTAGATGCGCTGCAGCTGCTTGTTCTTTTCCGAACCGCGCCAGTAGGCGGCTGCGTTGCGCACGAGCGCCCAGCCGTTGCCGATCATGCGAGTGTTCGGCAGGTGCGGACCGCGGCAGAGATCCTTCCAATAGACCTCCCCGGTCTTGCCGTCGATGTTCTCGTAGATCGTGAGCTCGGCGCCGCCAACCTCGACGGACTCGCCGTCCTGGCCATCGTCGACCGCGGCACCCTTCAGCCCGATGAGTTCGAGCTTGTAGGGCTCGTCGGCCAGCTCGGCGCGAGCCTCAGCCTCAGTGACGACGCGCCGCTGGAAGCGCTGACCCTGACGGATGATGCGATCCATGGCCTTCTCGATGGCCTTCAGGTCTTCGGGCTGGAAGGGCTCGGCCACGTCAAAGTCGTAATAGAAACCATCTGTTACGGGTGGCCCGATGCCCAGCTTGGCGTCGGGGTAGATGGACTGAACTGCCTGCGCCATGACATGCGCGGCGGAGTGTCGAAGAATGCTGAGGCCATCGGGCGATTCGATCGTGACCGGTTCGACCGCGTCGGAGTCCACAACTGTCGCG
>JANOED010000158.1:0-2594 GCA_031413035.1 Leifsonia sp.
CGTGTGGGCTACCTCGCCGCCGACCCCGCGGTGACCGACGCCCTGCGACTGGTCCGTCTGCCGTACCACTTGTCGGCATTCACGCAGGCGGCCGCCGTGGCGGCCCTTGCCCACGCGCCTGAGATGCTCGCGATGGTCGAAGACATCAAGAAGCAGCGAGACAGGATGATCCTCGCGCTGCCAGAACTTGGCTATGCACCGCTGCCGAGCGCCGCAAACTTCGTGCTGTTCGGGGGCGTCGCCGACCCGCACGCGGTCTTCGAGGCCCTGCTTGAGCGCGACGTGATCATCCGCGATGTTGGCATCCCGAATCACCTGCGCGTCACTGCGGGCACCGATGCGGAGACCACTCTGTTTCTCGCGGCGCTCGGCCAACTGGAGTCGATCGGTAGGATGGCGCAATGACCGAAGCAGCGACCGCGGCGCGCACTGCGAGCATCAGTCGCACGACGAGCGAGTCGAGCGTCGAGTTGTCACTCGATCTTGACGGCACTGGGTCATCATCGATCAGTTCGGGCGTTCCCTTCTTCGACCACCTGCTCACCGCCTTCGCCAAGCACTCCCTCGTCGACCTGACCGTCAAGGCCACCGGCGACACCCACATCGACGTGCACCACACCGTCGAAGACATCGGGATCGCACTCGGCTCTGCGATCAAGCAAGCCCTCGGCGACAAGGCGGGTATCTCGCGCTTCGGTGACGCGCTTGTTCCACTCGACGAAGCGCTAGTGCAGGCAGTCGTCGACGTCTCCGGACGCCCCTACCTCGTACACACCGGTGAGCCCGCTGGCTTCGAGCATCACCTCATCGGCGGTCACTTCACCGGGTCGATGGTGAGGCACGTCTTCGAGGCCATCGCGTTCAATTCGGGCCTCACCGTGCACCTCACCGTGCTCGGCGGGCGCGATCCCCACCACATCGCCGAAGCAGAGTTCAAGGCGTTCGCGCGCGCCTTTAGGTTCGCGGTGCAGCGAGATGCCCGAGTGTCGGGCATCCCCTCAACTAAGGGCGCTCTCTGACCTCGTGAGAAGCCTGACGTGATCTCTCCCACCGTCGTCGTACTCGACTACGGCTCCGGCAACATCCATTCGGCAGCAAAGGCCTTGGAGCTTGCCGGTGCCCGCGTTTCGCTGTCGGCCGATAAGGCCGTGGCCGAGGCCGCTGACGGTCTTTTCGTGCCCGGCGTCGGCGCGTTCGCGTCAGTGATGGCTGGTATCAATTCAGTGCGCGGGGGAGCGGTGATCGAGAAGCGCCTCACCGGAGGTCGGCCCGTGCTCGGGGTGTGCGTCGGAATGCAGGTGCTTTTCGAGCACGGCGTCGAGCGGGGAAACGACACCCCGGGTCTCGGCGAGTGGCCCGGCGTCATCACCCAGTTGGATGCCGCGATCCTCCCGCACATGGGCTGGAACACGGTGGAGGCTCCCGCCGACTCCCGACTCTTCGCGGGCATTCGCGATGAGCGCTTCTACTTCGTACACTCCTATGCGGCGACCGAATGGTCCCTCGAGGTGCACGATCCATTCCCAAAACCTAGGCTGACCTGGGCGGAGCACGGTGGCAGTCGTTTTCTCGCAGCCGTAGAGAATGGGCCCCTTTCGGCCACACAGTTTCACCCCGAAAAGTCAGGAGCAGCGGGCATCCGCCTGCTCACGAACTGGTTGGAAACCCTATGAGTGAGTTCGCTACGACGCCGGGGCTCATTCTGCTGCCTGCCGTGGATGTCGCAGACGGCAAGGCGGTCAGATTGACTCAGGGTGAGGCCGGTTCGGAGACGAGCTACGGCGACCCTGTCGATGCGGCCCAGCAGTGGGTCGATCAGGGGGCCGAGTGGATTCACCTCGTCGATCTTGATGCGGCTTTCGGTCGTGGCAACAATCAGGCTGTGATTCGCAAGGTCATTAAGAGCACTCCTCGCAGCGTGAATATCGAGCTGTCGGGCGGGATTCGCGATGACGCCAGCCTTGAGTCGGCGCTTGCCACCGGCGCGAAGCGGATCAACCTCGGCACTGCGGCCCTTGAGAACCCCGAGTGGGCCGCGCACGTCATTGCGGAGTTCGGGGACGCGATCGCCGTGGGGCTTGATGTGCGGGGCACCACACTCGCCGCTCGCGGGTGGACCAAGGAGGGTGGCGATCTTTGGACCGTGCTCGACCGTCTCGAGCAGGCAGGCTGTGCTAGGTACGTCGTCACGGATGTCACTAAGGATGGCACCCTCAATGGCCCCAACCTTGAGCTGCTCTCCCAGGTCATAGAACGCACAGATCGTCCGGTCATCGCATCTGGCGGAATCGCGAACCTCGACGACATTGCGGCCCTGCGCGAACTCGTCCCTCAGGGTCTTGAGGGAGCGATCGTGGGCAAGGCGCTCTACGCCAAGGCCTTCACACTTGCCCAGGCGCTCGACGTAGCCAGCGACTAGTGTCCGACTCCGCCGGCGTCCCCTGGGCGGGGAGGCACTTCGAGCCGAACCACTCGGCCGACGATGACGGCACGGCCCCTGAACAGCTCATCGATGCCATCCGGCGATTCCGCGCTGGTGAGCTCGACGAGGCCGAGGTCATCCCGGTGATCGCCGTGTCCCGCCTGCTGGTGCC
>JANOED010000159.1:0-4210 GCA_031413035.1 Leifsonia sp.
GTTGGGCACCGTGGGCCGGCGTGCTCGTTTTCGGTATCGGCGTCTATCTGCACTTTTCCGCACCGAAAAATTCACTCCAATGGATGATCCTCGTGCTGTTGATGGCCTTCGCGGCGCAACGGCTTGCGGTCGGCATGTTCGGCACCGAGATCAGTGGCTTCTTCGGCACCCTCGTCGCGACCCCGCTCGGCTATCTGATCCAACTGCGGTTCCGCGGTCCGCCCGCGGCGGTAACTTTCCTGCCGAGCTTCTGGCTGCTCGTGCCCGGCGCGCTGGGTCTGCTGAGCGTCACCCGGATGCTGAGCGACCGCGCCGCCGGGATTGATGGGCTGGTCACGGTGATGTACGTCATCACTTCGATCGCCCTCGGCACGCTGGTCGGCGCGTCGCTTTACCGCGGGGTGACCGAAGCTTTCGGCGTGTGGCAGTTGCAGATCGGGCGCGTCGGATCGTACTTCCGGCGTCCGGATAAGCGCTAACGAAAGCTTTCAGCGCCAGAAACGCTCGCGCTGTTGGCGGGTCAGGCTTTCGTAGGAAGTATAGTCCTTCGCGAGGCCATCCAGGTAACCCAGGACAAGCTCCCACGACATGTTATTGCGCTCCTTTTCGGTGATCACCGTCAGGATATCCCGCGCATACCAGCCAAACATGTAAACCTGCGTCGGGCGCGGCACCGCGTCGTTGTTCGCCAGGATGGCCAGGCGCTCGACTTCGAGCAGCATGAGATGGAACTTCGCCTCCATTCGGGCATCGCTCCGGTCGCGGGTCAGCGATCCGGTTTCGATCGAGGCCATGTTTCTGGCGATATAACCTCCCTGGGCAAAGAGCCGTTGATGCGCTTCGATGAATCGTGAAACATTCTCCAGGCGCCGGTTGCGCATCAGGAGGAACGAGTTCGCCACAAAGACCATCAGGGCGACGATCGCGGTAATAACCGTCGCCCAATTGCGGAGTTCGTCGCTGTTTAGGTTGTTCACTTGCGCGCGAAGATAACGAGGCCGCTTGCCGCTGCACAATGCCAAAGCGCGATGGCGACTTGGCAAATTGATTCGGAGGCGATACGGTCACCGCCCGACGGTTTCGCCAGCACTCACGGAAACCTGCTCTGGTCACAACCAGTGGCTCAGCCACACTCCCCAATAAACAAATGCTCTACGTTGACATTCCCACCCATTCCGAACTCATCGCCCTGGCCCTCGAGCGGACCCCGGCTTCCGTTTCCATCTATCTGCCAACTACTCCGGTTTCCGGTGAGATTTCGGGAGACCGGACAGTCCTGAAGAATCTTGCGAAAGAAGCCCTCGCCCAGCTTGTGGAGGCCGGTCACGATAAACGCGAACTAGGCGCCCTCGAGGCCCATTTTGACGATCTGGTTGATGATGAGGGTTTTTGGCGTTTCCAGGCGCACAGCCTGGCGATTTTTGCCACGCCCACCAATGTCCGGACCTTCCGTGTCCCGAATACCTTGGTGCCGATGGTGGAAGTCGCTGATCGGTTCCATCTCAAGCCGTTGCTGAGAGCGGTCACATTTTCCAACCACCGCTCCGCACGTCTTCGAGGGCATCAGCGAGGTCGGTGGGCAGGAACACTTCTATCTCGAAACTCACGCGACTTTCGCCCAGCTTGACTCCGAAGGGCAGATGTTCGTGCAGAGCAGCACTCAACACCCATCCGAGGCGCAGGAGATAGTGGCCCATGTGCTCGGCGTTCCCAATAATCAGGTCACCGTACAATCGCTTCGCATGGGGGGCGCCTTTGGTGGCAAGGAGATGCAGTCTCACGGCTTCGCGGCCGTCGCTGCACTCGGCGCCATGCTCACCGGCCGTCCCGTTCGCGTAAGGCTCAACCGCACTCAGGACATCACGATAACCGGCAAACGCCATCCGTTCCATATGTTGTGGAAAGCCGGCTTCAGCACGGAGGGAAAGATTCTCGCGCTTGAGACCACCCTCACCTCGGACGGCGGCTGGAGCCTCGACCTGTCGGAGCCGGTGCTGGGTCGGGCGCTGTGCCATATCGATAATGCCTACTGGATTCCGCACGTGCTTGCGCACGGACGAATAGCGAAGACGAACAAGACGTCGCAGACTGCATTCCGGGGGTTTGGGGGGCCCCAGGGCATCTACCTCATCGAGGACATTCTTGGACGTGTGGCATCGACGCTCGGCATCGACCCCGTCGAACTCCGCGCAAACAACTTCTACAAGCCGGGGCAGACAACGCCGTACGGGCAGCCGGTGCGTCATGCCGAACGCTTAAGCGCCATATGGGATCAGCTCCGTAGCGACAGCGATTTCGATCTCAGGCGCGCCGAGATAGCGACCTTCAACGCGACCCGTACGCACGTCAAGCGCGCGATCGCGATGACTCCAGTGAAGTTCGGCATCTCGTTCAACTACACCGCATTCAACCAAGCGGGTGCGCTCGTTCACGTATACAAGGATGGATCAGTGCTGATCAACCATGGCGGCACCGAGATGGGACAGGGTCTGCACACCAAGATGCTGCAGGTCGCGGCCACCGCGCTAGGTGTCGAGCGGCACGCGGTGCGCCTCGCCCCGACTCGAACGGACAAGGTGCCCAACACCTCTGCGACCGCCGCATCGTCTGGTGCAGATCTCAACGGCGCGGCCGTCAAGGATGCCTGCGATCAAATTCGTAATCGGATGGCGGCGGTTGCAGCCGGACTGTTGGGCATCCCGGAGCGCAATGTGCGCTTCTCGCGGGGGCTCGTGACTGGGATCGCTGACGAGACAGGGTCGCTTACCTTTGTCGAACTCGTCAATGCCGCCTACTTGCAGCGGGTGCAGCTCTGGGCCGCTGGTTTCTACCGCACAGAGGGCCTGCACTGGGACCCGGACACGATGCAAGGTCAGCCCTTCAAGTACTTCTCCTACGGCGCGGCCGCAACCGAGGTGGAGGTCGACGGTTTCACCGGAAGTTATCGTGTGCGCCGTACCGACATAGTTCACGATGTGGGCGACTCGCTTTCCCCAACGATAGATCTCGGCCAGATCGAGGGCGCCTACGTACAGGGGCTCGGCTGGTTGACTCTCGAAGAATTGAGTTGGGACTGCACTGATGGGCCAGAACGCGGGCGCCTGCTAACCCAGTCGGCCAGCACGTACAAGCTTCCAAGCTTCTCGGAGATGCCGGAGACGCTCAACGTGGCGCTGTTTCACCGTGCGACGGAGGATGGAGTGATCTACGGCTCCAAGGCCGTCGGCGAGCCCCCCCTCATGCTCGCATTCAGTGCCCGCGAGGCGTTGCGAGAAGCAGTGGCGGCGTTTGGGTCGCCCGGCGCCAGCGTCGACCTAGCGTCGCCAGCGACTCCCGAAGCGGTGTTCTGGGCTATCGAACTAGCCCGCCAGACGGCCGAGGGCTAGATGGGTGCGCATCCTTGGACTGGTTAGACGCCGCTCAGCGGCTACGTAAAGAGCGCACACCTGCGGTTATCGTCACTCTGGTTGGGGTTAGAGGGCACGCTCCTCGCAACAGCGGCGCGAAGATGGTCGTCTCGGATAGTCGGCTCTTCGGATCGGTGGGCGGCGGCAACCTCGAGGCGACGGCAATAACTCGTGCTCGCGCGATGCTTGCTGAATGCATGTCCGAGCCCGAATTGCTCACGATGACGTTGAGCGACCGAGCCGCCACGGATTTTGGCGTGCAGTGTTGTGGTGGAGAGGTCACAGTGCTGCTTGAACCGGTACGGCCCATGCCTGCGATCGCGATCTTCGGTATCGGACATGTGGGATTCGAGCTCCTGCGAATTTTGAGCCGCCACGAGATCGAATTGCATCTCGTCGACTCCCGTGAGGTTATGCTCGCGGCGTCGCGGCTCGGTACCTTCGGCGAGGGCGGAGTGATCGGCGACGCCGTGGCATCGATTACCTTGCACCACCTTCCCGTACCGGAGGTGGGGTTGGCACTTCTGCCCGCTGGCACTCACGTTCTCGTCATGACACACGATCACCTAGAGGACTTGGCGATCATAGAGACCGCGTTGCGCACCGAAACTCTTGGCTCCATCGGCCTGATCGGGTCTTCGTCAAAGTGGGCACGATTTCAGAAGCAACTGCGCAGCGTCGGCCATGGCGACGACGCACTCGCACGCGTCACCTCCCCCATCGGTATCCCGGAAATCAGCGGAAAGGAACCTGCCGCCATCGCTGTGAGCGTCGCGTCACGCATGCTGCAGCTCATGGAACAG
>JANOED010000160.1:0-6788 GCA_031413035.1 Leifsonia sp.
TGTAGAGCTTCTCGCTGGGATCGAGCAGGTCGGCGGTGTAGCAGACGGCGACCTCCGCCACCGTGGTACCGGTCGCGAGAACAGCGTCAATCGCGGGGCGCATTTGCGAGACATCGTTGAGCGCGTCGAAAATCCTGAAGATGTCGACCCCGGTGTCCGCTGCCTCGCGAACGAAGGCGTCGGTTACCTCGGTGGGATACGGCGTGTACCCGACGGTGTTGCGGCCGCGCAACAGCATCTGTACGGCGACATTCGGGAGGGCATCCCGAACGGCGGCCAGACGCTCCCACGGGTCCTCCCCGAGGAAGCGCAGGGCGACATCGTAGGTAGCTCCGCCCCAGGCTTCGACCGAGAGCAACCCGGGTGTCATTCGCGCGACATGGGGAAGCACCGCGACGAGGTCTTTGGTGCGCACCCGGGTTGCCAGCAACGATTGG
This sequence comes from Leifsonia sp., assembly GCA_031413035.1. Taxonomy (GTDB): domain Bacteria; phylum Actinomycetota; class Actinomycetes; order Actinomycetales; family Microbacteriaceae; genus Rhodoglobus. The sequence continues at coordinate 438 of JANOED010000160.1, forward strand.
TGAGCATCGCGGAATGTAGTCTCGGTGACGGCAAGGGCAGTCTGAGCACGCAGGGCGCTCGCGAAGGCCGCGGGGCCGAGTTCGAGCAACCGCTGGCGTGAACCGTCCGGCGCTGGCGCGCTCAGGTCAATCTCAGGGAGTTTGAGGTTGGGGCTGATCAGTCCTGCACCATCGCCGTAGGGCTGGTTGACCGTGACATCCGCGAGCCAGTTGAGCACCTTCGTGCCGCGGTCCTTCGACTGGCGACCCCGCACCAACCACGGGCGCTCCTCGATGAACGACGTGCTGAGGTCACCGGCGATGAAGTCTGGGTCATCGAGCACCGCCTGGAGGAATGGGATGTTGGTGGTCACGCCACGCAAGCGGAATTCGGCCAGACCGCGGCGGGCGCGCAACACCGCTGCGGCGAAGTCCCGGCCGCGACAAGTCATTTTCACGAGCATCGAGTCGAAGTGCGGTGAGACCTGCGCGCCCGCGGCGACAGTGCCACCGTCGAGCCGGATGCCTGCGCCGCCAGGCGATCGATAGGTCGTGATCTTGCCGGTGTCGGGCCGGAAGCCGGCGGCCGGATCCTCCGTGGTGATGCGGCACTGCAGCGCAGCCCCGCGCATGTGGATGTCCTTCTGCTGAAGCCCCAGAGTCTTGAGGCTCTCGCCGAACGCAATGCGCATCTGTGACTGCACGAGGTCGACGTCGGTGACCTCCTCGGTCACTGTGTGCTCGACCTGAATGCGCGGGTTCATCTCAATAAAGACGTGTTGACCTTTGCGCTCCCCGGCGGTGTCGAGCAAAAACTCGACGGTTCCCGCGTTGACGTACTGAATCGACTTCGCGAACGCGATCGCGTCGCGGTACATCGCTTGTCGAGTGTCCTCGTCGAGATTAGGCGCGGGAGCGATTTCGATGACCTTCTGGTGTCGGCGCTGCACCGAGCAGTCGCGCTCGAACAGGTGAACCGTCTCACCCTGCGAGTCGGCAAGAATCTGCACCTCGATGTGACGTGGGCGCACCACGGCCTGCTCGAGAAACATCGTGGGGTCGCCGAATGCGCTGTCTGCCTCGCGCATCGCCGCCTCGAGCGCCTCGCGGAGGTCTTCTGGTTTGTCGACCCGACGCATCCCTCGCCCGCCACCACCGGCCACTGCCTTGGCGAAGATGGGGAAGCCGATCTCGGCCGCACCGGCCAACAGCTCTTCGATGTCTTTGGATGCTGGCGTTGACTTGAGTACGGGAACTCCCGCCGCAATGGCATGCTCCTTGGCGGTGACCTTGTTGCCCGCCATCTCGAGTACACGCGTTGGTGGGCCGATGAACGTGATCCCGGCGTCCGCCGCGGCCTGAGCGAGATCGGGGTTCTCCGAGAGAAAGCCATAGCCCGGGTAGATCGCGTCGGCGCCGCACTCCCTGGCAACACGGATGATCTCGGTGACGTCGAGATAGGCGCGTACCGGATGCCCCTTCTCGCCGATCTGATACGCCTCATCGGCCTTCAGACGATGCATCGAGTTGCGATCCTCGTACGGGAACACCGCGACCGTCTTCGCGCCCAACTCGAAAGCTGCACGCATCGCGCGAATGGCGATCTCTCCACGGTTGGCGACGAGAATCTTCCTGAACATCCGGTCCTCTCAAGCGGTGCGTCCAGCCTAGGGTGCGCAAACGCTGGCAGTTCGCCGGGCAGACGCCCGCGCGGAGTCAGGATTTAGGTTCTTTAAGACTAGTGAAGGTATCGTCGTTACTCATGCATGTACTGAGCGTCAGCTCCCTCAAGGGAGGCGTGGGTAAGACCACGGTGACGCTTGGGCTCGCCTCCGCAGCTTTCGCCAAGGGGCTACGCACGCTCGTCGTCGATCTCGACCCCCAATCGGATGTCTCCACCGGAATGGACATCGAGGTGGGCGGACACCTCAACGTCGCTGACGTTCTAGCCTCCCCGAAAGAGAAGATCGTGCGTGCCGCGATCGCCCCGAGTGGCTGGACCAGGGGTCGTCCCGGCAAGGTTGACGTGCTCATTGGTTCGCCCAGCGCGATCAATTTCGACGGGCCGCACCCGAGCATCCGCGACATTTGGAAGCTCGAAGAAGCCCTAGCCAACGTCGAGGCCGACTACGACCTCGTGCTCATCGACTGCGCACCTTCGCTCAATGCACTCACCCGCACGGCGTGGGCCGCGAGCGACCGGGTCACGATCGTCACCGAACCCGGACTGTTCTCGGTTGCGGCCGCTGACCGCGCACTGCGGGCCATCGAAGAGATTCGCCGCGGCCTCTCCCCCCGGCTACAGCCACTGGGCATCATCGTCAACCGGCTTCGCTCGCAGTCGCTGGAGCATCAGTTTCGTATCAAGGAACTGCGCGACATGTTCGGCCCGCTCGTGCTCAGCCCCCAGCTGCCCGAGCGCACCTCGCTTCAGCAGGCGCAGGGTGCCGCGAAGCCCCTGCACGTCTGGCCAGGGGAAAGCGCGCAAGAGATGGCGCGCAATTTCGATCAGCTGCTCGAGCGCGTCATGCGCGCGGCTCGCATCGGTGAATTCGGCGACGAACCGGCCTAACGGTCGCTGAGGCTCTCGAAGCGCCTGTGTCGAGTGCCTCAGGGAACGTCAGTTACGAGGCGCGAACTGCCCGACGCTTGGCGAGCTCGTCCATCGGGTCTTCACCTGGAACCGAGTCGAGTTCAACGAGGTCGAGTTCAACCTCGCGAAGCACCTTGCCGACCGCGATGCCGAAAACGCCCTGGCCGCGGCTGACCAGGTCGATGACCTCGTCGCTCGAGGTGCAGAGGTAGACGCTCGCGCCGTCGCTCATCAGAGTGGTCTGGGCGAGGTCGCTGATGCCCGACTCCCGTAGCTGATTGACCGCGACCCGAATCTGCTGCAGCGAGATTCCGGTGTCGAGAAGGCGCTTGACGAGCTTGAGCACGAGGATGTCACGAAAGCCGTAGAGGCGCTGCGAGCCTGATCCGGCGGCGCCCCGCACTGTGGGCTCGACGAGCCCGGTACGGGCCCAGTAGTCGAGCTGGCGGTAGCTGATTCCGGCCGCGCGGGCCGCAATCGCCCCGCGGTAGCCCGCGGAGTCATCCAGATCGGGGAGACCGTCGGTGAAGAGAAGACCGTCTTCGTAGCGAGACTCGTCACTACGGCTGAGTTCGCTCATGGCCTGACCCTCTAACCTTCATGGTGAAGTTGACACTTAGTGTTGTGTGCAACCCCACGGTACCCACGCCGCGGTCTCAGCGCCTGTCACGTGGCGGGCGTGTCGTCACGCGCTTTCGACGGTACTACGAATCGAGCCGTGTCAGGGCAGATCTGATCAGACTGCTTCGAACAACTTCAAGCTGACCGGCAATCTCCCGAGCCATTTCTGCTGCCCGTGCTCGACTGGATGCGTCTTTGCGTCGAGCCACCGGCATGAGCGCATTCTCGATCAGACCTAACTCTCGCTCCATCGCCGCCCGCATCCCGCGCAGGTGCCGGGGCTCAATGCCCGAGCGCTGAAGCTCGACGAGCGCCTTGAGCACGGCGAGTGAGTCATCGCCGAAGGTGTCGGCGGGCATGATCAACGACGCTGAAACAGCATCGCCGAGAAGCATGGAATTCGCGCCAGCCTCGCGAACGAGCTCGTCTCGAGTCATCCGCCGTTCCGATGACAGCATCGACGGTGCAGGAATCGTGCCGCCGGGAAGCTCGGGGGTGCGCCCCGCGTCAAGTTCGCTGAGGTATCCGAGAATCACCTTGAGCGGTAGGTAGTGATCGCGCTGCATGGTCAGAACGAAGCGCAGCCGATCCATGTCTGCTGCCGAGAACTTGCGGTAGCCCGAATCGGTCCGGGCCGGGGAGACGAGCTTGCGCTCCTCAAGAAATCGCAACTTCGACGGGGTGAGATCAGGAAATTCGGGGTTCAGTTTTGACAGAACCTGCCCAATGCTGAGAAGGTTCGGACCCCCAGGCACGCGAGCCTGGGATGCGGCGCCCGCCACTACCGGCCGGCCAGAGGAGCGAGATCGAGTCGCGACGCGTAGAAGGTAAGTCGGAACTTTCCGACCTGCACCTCGGCGCCGTCGCTGAGTAGCGCAGTGTCGATCCGCACGCCGTCAAAGTAGGTGCCATTGAGTGACCCGAGATCTTTGACCTGAAAGACAGTTCCGTGACGAAGAAACTCGGCATGACGCCGTGAGACTGTCACATCGTCGAGAAAGATGTCGGCATCAGGATGACGCCCGACCGTCGTTACGTCGGCATCGAGCAAGAATCGCGCGCCCGTATTAGGCCCACGCCTAACGATGAGCAGCGCCGACCCGGAAGGAAGCGCACCGATCGCTTCCGCTTCCTCGGTTGAGATGGTGCCATCGAGGGCAGCGAGTTGGGCGGCGAACTCGTCGCCATAGTGCACCGTGGCATCTTCGTTCGGCCCGCCAGAATGAGCCAAGTCATTGGAATCGATCATCGCGAACCTCCCTAGAGTCCCAGCGTATCTGATTCGTCGACTCGCTCGACGCGGGGAATCCGCAGAATACGCACCGTTTCGGCTACGTAGATTGCACCCGCCCACCAGTAGAGGAATGCGCCCCAGAGCGCGAACGCCCAGCCGATCGGGTCGGTCAGCCACGCGGCATCCGGGAACGCCTGTCCGATCATCAGGATGGGCAGGGCGTAGAACAGGGCGGCCGTGGCAACCTTGCCCAGGTGGTGCACCGGCAGGGGGCCGTAGCCGAAGTTGGCGGCAATGATACCCATCACAAGCAGCACCACATCGCGGCCGGCGATCACGGCGAACAGCCACCACGGGATTACCCCGCGCGCTGCGAGACCAACGAGTGCCGCGAAGATGAAGAGGCGATCGGCCGCCGGATCGAGCAGTTGCCCGAGCCTGCTGACCTGCTTGAACTTGCGGGCGATGTAACCGTCGAGGTAGTCGGTTGCGCTGGAAACAACGAGCACAACGAGTGCGAGGGCATCCCTGCCCTGAAGCACCAGAATAAGAAACACCGGCACCATGGCGAGCCGCAGAAAGCTCAACACGTTGGGGATGGTCAGCACTCTGCTCGATACTTCACCCGCGCGTCCGGCTCCCACAGCCAGAAGTCTACTGACAGCGCCCAAGGCAATAGGATGCCGGAATGACTCCACTTGTCGTCGTCCTCATTGTTGCGGGCGCGGTTAGCGCCTTCGTCTGGATCACCTCCCTGATCACCCGGGAGCACTCCTGGGTGGATCGGTTGTGGTCGATCGTCCCCGTCGTCTACGTCTGGATCTTTGCGGGATTCGCTGGGTTCACGGATGCCCGTCTCAACGTCATGGCGGTGCTCGTGACCCTCTGGGGCGCACGTCTGACGTTCAACTTCGCCCGCAAGGGCGGATACACCGGCACCGAGGACTACCGCTGGCCGATCCTGCGCGAGCGAATGACCCGTCCGCAGTTCGAGATCTTCAACTTGCTCTTTATCGTGCTCTACCAAAACGCGATCCTCGTGCTCATCACCCTTCCGGCGCTCACCGCCTACGAGAACCGGGGCACCGCGTTCGGGGTGCTCGACATCGTCCTTGCGGTGGTGTTCCTGGCGTTCCTGGCCGGTGAGACGCTCGCGGACCAGCAGCAGTGGAACTTCCATCTGGCGAAAAAGGCCGGCGGGCCCGACTTCAGGCCGCGATTCTTGACGACGGGGTTGTGGCGTTTGTCGCGGCATCCCAATTTCTTCTTCGAGCAGGCACAGTGGTGGACTCTGTTTCTGTTCGGTGCTGTCGCCGCCGGTTCGCTGCTGCAGTGGACAGTTCTCGGCGCGGTTCTCCTGACGCTGCTGTTCATCGGTTCGACGGTTTTCACGGAGTCGATCACGAAGTCGCGCTACCCGGAGTACGCCGACTATCAGGCGGTCACCTCGCCCATAATCCCGCTGCCACCACGCCGAGCCAAGGAGCCGTTGGCTGCCTAAAGAGCTACTCACTTCAGTCACACCATTCACATTCGTCACAGAACTGCCTACCCTTGAGGGGTGGGATTCGCTCGAAGGACAGTCGGTGGCGCACTGAGTGCTTCCGTCGTGCTGGTCGCGACCTTGTTCACCGCTCCCGTTCGGGCCGCCGAATACCCCACCTGGGACGAGGTCGAGGCCGCGCGCTCGAGTCAGGCATCGACAGAAGCAACGATCGCGACGCTCACCGCAGCGCTCGACGAGCTGCAGGCCGAAGCCGCGCGCTGGGGTGACGCTGCCGTCGCCGCAGAGGCGGAGGCCAGTGCCGCCCAGGCGCTGCTGAATCATGCAACAGAACGTTCTCAGATTCTCGAGAGCCAGTCGGATGCCGCGGCCGAGCGATCCACCGAGTCTGCGAGCCGAGCGGCTCAGGTCGCCGCCGAG
>JANOED010000161.1:0-5458 GCA_031413035.1 Leifsonia sp.
ACTTGTGTCTACTTTATGGTCACCGCGGTCTGCGCGCACCGCCGAGACAGTGAATCACTACCGGGATGATCCACCACAGGTGCAGTCACAGTGCAAACAGAATGGCTGGGGTAAGTGTTTGTAGCACATGACAGTAGTTACACTTAGGCTATTAAGCCTAAATACAACTACGCGGCGATTTCACATAGGAGGCAAGCTGCGAAATGCCCAATCGTAAATCGAACGCGCTCAACTCGCTCCGATGGCCCGCGCTCGAGAGCGAACAGTACCCGTGGGTATCGCGATTCAACAGCGATGATCTCACCCGAGCCCAACGCGATCGAGTTCGCCAGCCGTACTCGTCTGCCATCGTCCCGCAGATCGCAGACCTGTCGCTCGTCACCCCTGCCGACGTCGCCACTGAGATTAGCGAGGCAACCCAGATCCTCACCCGATTCGATGCGGAGGTTGGGCCCGCCGGACTCCCATTCGCCTCGATCCTTCTGCGTACCGAATCGGCGTCCTCATCCGAGATCGAGAATCTGACCAGCGGCGCGCGTGCAATCGCTGAGGCCGAGCTTGGAGAACGCACGACCGGCAACGCCGCACAGATCGTGCGCAACGTTCGGGCAATGGAAGCCGCATTGAGCCTTGCTGAAAAGATCGATGGTGAGAGCATCATCGCGATGCAGACTGCATTGCTCGGATCGTTTGCGCCGAACCTCACTGGCCAATGGCGCGACGAGCAGGTATGGATCGGCGGCAGCTCCCTGAGCCCCCATCTGGCGGACTTCGTCCCTCCTCATCACGATCGGGTAGCTGCAGCGATGGACGACTTGGTCGCATTCGTTGGGCGAACCGACATCCCCGCACTGGCCCAGCTCGCGATCGCCCACGCACAGTTTGAGACGATTCATCCCTTTCCGGATGGCAATGGCAGGACCGGTCGCGCAATAGTCCAGGCGATGCTCCGGCGCGCAGATGTCACCACGAACATCACCGTGCCGGTTTCCGCGGGGCTCCTTCACGACGTGAAGGACTACTACGCAGCCCTCACTGCGTATCGTCGCGGTGAACTTCGACCCATCATCACGGCGTTCTCTCGCGCAGCTACCTACGCGGTTGTCAACGGACGCCGGCTCGTTCGTGACATCGGCAGCATCGAGGCCGACTGGGAGGACAAGATGCGCGGGCTTCGCTCGGACGCGGCCGCACGTCGAGTAAGCGACCTTGCGATCGCTCACCCGGTTCTCAACTCAGACATCGTCGTCCGCGTACTCCGCGTTGCGCCGCCGACTGCTTTCCGAGCTCTGGACGCGCTCGTCGAGCGCGGCGTCCTGAAGGCAGCGAACTCCCAGCGCCGCAACAGGATCTGGCTCGCGGAGTCGGTGCTCAACGCGTTGGATGACTTCGCTGCACGCGCTGGCCGACGACACGTTACGCAATAGTTTTCCTTCGTGCCCCGGCTGCAGGTTCACTCGAACCCCGCACCCGGGGTTGTCGCGCCTCAAGAGCTGATCTTCCGATCGTCATCACGAGAACGCCAAGAGCCCACCCACGCTACCCTCCGGCGAGCGCTTTCCTGCCAGACCCAGCGGGGTTCGACTTGAGCGATAGCTGCTTGTTGAGTTTGTCGCCTTCGATATCGAGGTTGGGGAGGATTCGGTCGAGCCAACGGGGTATCCACCAAGTCCGTTCGCCAAAGAGGGCAAGCAGTGCTGGCGTGAGGGCCATCCTGATGAGAAATGCGTCGAGGAGGATTCCGACTGAGAGCGCGACTCCGATTTGTTTGACCATGATGTCTTCGTTGAAAGCGAAGGCCCCAAAGACGGCGACCATGATGATCGCTGCGGCCACGACGACTTTGGAGGCCTGCTCGAATCCGCGCTTGATCGCTTCTTGGCCGACGTAGCCGTGGACATGAGACTCGCGCATGGAAGAAACCAGAAATACCTGATAGTCCATCGCGAGGCCGTACAGGATTCCAGTGACGAGGATGGGCAGGAAGCTGACGACCGGGCCGGGCGTGTCGAACCCGAGAACGCTGGAAAACCACCCTTCCTGGAACACCAATGTCAGTACTCCGAGGGTTGCTAGGAGGCTGAAGAGGAATCCGGCGGTCGCTTGAATGGGTATGAGAATGGACCTGAAGACGAGCAGCATGATCAGCAGCGACAGAATCACGATCACGCCCAGATATAACGGGAGCGCAGTCGCCATGGCGGCCGAGATGTCAAGGGTGACGGCGGTCTGACCCGTCACGCCCACCTCGAGGCCGTACTGATCGGAGAATTCATTCTCCATACTGCGGATTTGGTAAACCAGATCCGCAGTATCTGTCGACGCCGGACCAGAATCCGGTACGACAGAGAGGATCGCCGTCGTGCGGGCATCGTTGATCCCGCCGGGGAGGACCATGTCCACGTTGCTCAGCGCGCGGAGCTCGGCCGACAGCTCGGCGATCGTCTCATCACCGATTTCCAGTCCACTTTCTGAGGTTGCGGCAAGCACGAGTTGCCCGCTGAACCCTTCTCCAAAGCCCGCGGCCGTGAGATCGTAGCTCTCCCTCGCCGCGGTCCCATCGTTGGCTGTGGCCGATGATGGCAGCCCCAGTGTCAGCGAGGTGGCAGGTACCGCCATGGCGCCCAAGATGGCGATCACGATCAACACCGTGGGCAACCGGAATCGGACGATCGTTGAGACGAACGGGTGGGCCACAGGGTGGTTCTCGTCTGCTCCCTCGGAGGCCTTGGCACGTGCGCGCGCGCTGACAATCCTTTCGCCGACCAAGCCCAGAAGTGCCGGAACGAGGGTGAGTGCGATCGCGATCGCTACGGCGACCGTTGCGGCGGCAACCAAAGCCATTGTGGTGAGCAACTGAATGCCCACGACCGACAGCCCGCAAAGCGCGACCAGAACGGTAAGCCCAGCGAAGAAGACCGCGCTGCCAGCAGTTCCCGTGGCGCGGGCGGCGGCGTCGCCGGCATTCAGTTTGGAGTCGAGGATGAGCCGACGTTGCCGGTTGACGATGAACAGCGAGTAGTCAATGCCGACGGCGAGCCCGACCATCAGCGCAAGGACCGGCGTGACCGCGGAAAGATCGATGACAGAGGACAAAGTGAAGGCGCCGCCGACTCCGACGCCCACCCCGACAAGCGCAGTGATCAATGGAAGTCCCGCCGCGAGCAGGGACCCAAGCGTCAGAGTGAGGACAAGTCCCGCGACGAGAATGCCGACGAGCTCGGCGGGCCCGGCTAGGTTCGGGATGAGAGGCACCAGAGTGGAACTCGGATAGCCTCGGAGGGTTGCTCCGGGCGCATCCGCAGCGCCTTCACCGCTTTGCCGAATCGCCTCCAGATCGGCATCGGGGACCGAGTCAACCTGTTCGGTGAGTTGGAACGTAAACAAGGCGACTTCGCGGTTGTCTGAAACCAACACATTGGGAAGGATCGCTCCCTCGGCGACCAGCGGCGTCAACCCCCCGAGCTGCTCCGAGACGATTGCGACGGCCTGCTCTGGCGGCAGCTGCGCCAGTGCGTCCATGCCTTCCAATTCGCGTTGAGCGACGTACTCGTTCTCGCTGATCTCTTTCACAATGTTCGCGATGGCCGAAGCGTTTGCAGGGTCATCGACGTAGTCACCATCACGAGCCGCAAACGTAATGAAGGCCTGAGATCCGGCGGCGTCCGGGAAGTTCTCACTCAACGTGTCCAGCACGTCCTGCGAGGGAGTCCCATCGATGCGGAACTCGCTGGATACTTTCGGGGGCACCGCAATCAAGACGCCCACGATCACGGTGAGAATCAGTGCCCACGCTCCGATCACCGTCCAGCGATGTGAGAAAGCGAAGCGACCAAGACGGTAGAGGATTGATGACACGCGGATTTCTCCTGAGACCCTATGAGGGAAGGTGGAAGCCATGGCGAAGGTAATCCGCGATGGTCGAGATGAACCCGTCGAGGCTCACCTCGTTGAAGGGGTCTGTAATGCTGCCGGCGTCGCGCAAAACGAGACGACCGTCGAGCAGTGCCGACATCGCCCCGTACGCGGCCCCGACGACCAGGTATGCGTACATGGGCGGGTAGTCAGGCCCGAGACGCGCGCGCAGAAACTGCGCCGCCTCGGCCACGCCCCGCTGCTCCACGTCGTGCACGTACGGCTGGAGGCTGGGGCTCTCGGAAGCAAGCTCAACCAATCGACGGTGCGTGGTGATCACGTACTCCGAGAACTGCGTCCGGAGGAGGTTGTCGATCTGGTCGGGGAGCGGAACATCGGACTCTACGGATAGGTCACCGAGAGCCTCTCGCATGGTCAGCAAAGTGACAAAAGCGACCGCCTGTTCCTTCGAGTCGAAGTAGTTGGAAACCGTTCGACGCGAGACATCGGCCTCCTCCGCAAGTTCGTTGAGCGAGAACCCCGCGAGCCCCCGCTCGCAAGCCAAGTTGAATGCTGTCTCCGCAAGAAGACGTCGGGTCGCCGCCTTCTTGCGTTCGCGACGATCCGGCACGTGACGAGCTTATCCTCAAAACCTGCCGGGACGGCAATCATGCGCAAATCGCATGTTCTCATCAGCAGGCCTGCATCCGCAGCGGGTCGGGCCGGATACGCCACCCGGTCCAGACCGCTCCCGCCGTACGTGGCACACGAGGATTAGAGCGCGATCGTGGCTACTGTTGACTCGGTAAAGATGCTTGGTACGCGAGGTCTGCCGCGTGAGCGAGAATCGTCACATGGCGCACACCGTCACGAGCTACATCGCCATCGGCGACAGCTTCACCGAGGGCTACGGCGACGAACTGCCCGACGGCACGCCCCGCGGTTGGGCCGACCTCGTGGCGCTGGGGCTCGCGGTGGCGAGTGCACCGCAGACGGTCACCTATGCGAACCTCGCCATCCGGGGCCGCAAGCTCGCACCGATTGTCGGCGAACAGTTGGATGCCGCCCTCGCCCAGCACCCCGCCCTGCTCAGCATCAACGGCGGCGGCAACGACCTGATGCGGCCGCGCGTCACCATCGGATCGGTCGCTGACAGTCTCTGCGAGGCCGCCCGCCGCGCCACCGCCTCCGGCACCCACGTGCTGCTCGCGAGTGGGGCGAACCCGAGCAAACACATCCCGATGGGTGGGCTGCTGCAGCGGCGCGGCGATCAACTCGCCGACGCCGTTCGAGACCGCCTGCCGATCGAGGGGGTGACATTCGTCGACAACTGGGGCGACGCCGAACTCGCCAAGCTGCGCTACTGGTCACGCGACCGACTGCACCTCAACGCACTCGGGCACGCGCGGGTAGCGGGCAACGTTCTCGCCGGGCTGGGGGTGCCCATTCCCGAGTTCGGGGCCGAGGAGCTCTCCGACGCCCGACCCAGAACGTCGGCCTACTGGCGCGAGTACGTGCTGCCGTGGATCGGGCGCAGGCTGACGGGACGGTCATCCGGAGACAATCGAAGCCCCAAGATCGCGACCCTGCAGCCGGTCGAACT
>JANOED010000162.1:0-2422 GCA_031413035.1 Leifsonia sp.
GGTGACTACCGAGTGCTGTTCAGGCTCCACCTCGACAGCCGGGTGTTGCTCATCGTTCGCGTTGCACACCGGGCGGATGTGTACCGGGCCGGTCTCGACTAGCTCGACCAGCTGGACGAACTAACGGCCCCATCCGGATCCGGCAGCAACGACCCCGCGAGCACCGAGAGCAACAGCGTGAGTATGCCGACGGCGAGTGACCGCGACACGGTGCGCCACACGCTCGCGCGGCCGAGCCGAGCGGTGAGCACCGCGGTCAGGGTGAGCGAGATGAGCACTGCGGCGATGGTCGCTGAGGCTCGCAATTCTGGGGGAGCGAGCAGCACGATCGCGATCGGCAGCGCGCCACCTAGAAGAAACGCCAGCGTGCCTCCGAGTGCTGCGCGGTAGGGCGCGCTTGCCGGGGTGCGCTCCCTGATGCCGTGCTCGGTCTCGAGCTGGGCGGCGAGCGCGTCGTGGGCGCTGATCTGGCGGGCTACCTCGGCCGCGACATCCGGAGCAACACCCTGCTCTTCGAAGTGCACGGCGAGCTCGCGGATCTCGGCCCCAGGGCTGCGCTCGATGTCTTGACGTTCCTCCGCGATGATGGCGCGCTCGGCATCACGCTCGGCAGCAGCTTCTGCAAACTTCACTCCGCCGAGGGAGCCTGCGCCGGCCACAGTCACCGCGATCGAGGCGGTGATGAGGGCGTCGGTTCCGGCGCCGGCGGCGAGGAAGCCCTCGACCACGCCGGCCGTCGCGATAATCCCGTCGTTCATGTCGGGGATTCGGGCACGCAGGCTGGCCGGGGTCGGAAGCCAGTCGCGGATCATTCGGTATATCTCACGTCAGAACCCGAGCAACCGGCCCGCAGCACTCGTGATGAGCCAGGTGATGATCGGCAGCAGCAGGCTGCTCGCGAAACCGCCCAGTGTGCGAGTGCTCCACGGCCAGGTCGACGCCTTGCGGGTTCGCTCGCCCAGAGCGAGGAGGGCGTCGATCGACTTCTGGATCTGATCGACGTCGCCGAGCCGGTTCTCGTCGACCGCCCGGTCGAGTTCGGCGACGAGGCGCCCAACCCGAACGGCGTTTTCGTCGACCGCGCGATCTTTCGCGTCATCCAGTCGCCCCTTCATGCCAAGCAGGGGGAGCACAAACATGATTACCGCGAGCGCGATGAGAACGATGACCAAGATGATCTGGCCCGCGTTAGTGAAGGTGACCGGGTCGGTGAGCGACGAGAAGGTCACGAGCACCAGCAGGAAGATGCCCGACCCGGCCGTCACTGGCGCGAAGGCGTGCGCCGGTGCAGGCCGGAATATGTCGATCTCGGCGGCCCTGCGGTGAAGCGAAACGACTTCGGTCAGGATGCGGATGATCTGCCATACGGTCATCAGCCCGATGCCGTAGCCGAGCGTAAAGGCGGTAACAGTGACAATGAACGCCCCGACAGAGGTTGATGCCTGGGCCTGATAGGTCGGCTCGGAAGCGATCTGGACTAGCGTGAAGACGAGATTGGCCAGCGGAATGAGAATGCTGGGCAACAACGGGATCGTGGTGAGGCGCGCACGTGATCGAGCCGTGCGCTCGGCGGGTTCGTCGAGGGCGGGGAGGTATCGATCGAGCGCACGACCCGCGGCCCGGGTGAGCAGAACATATCCGGCGAGCCCGATCGGAACATATAAGGCATTGACGATGAACGGGTCGATCACCGGGAACTCGGTCGTGCCATCCAGCCATTTAACGATGTTGATGGCCGCCGCGACGATCACCAGCGAGATGAGCAGAATCGCCCACCACGGGAAACCGGTTCGCTTCGCCCAGCGCACGAGCGCGTCAATCCAACTCATGGCCACCACCTTCGCACGAACGATCGAATCGACTTTACTGCGCGGCCTCGTGCTCATGGGGGACTTGCTCTCGCGCGAAGAGCAAGCCCGCGAAGGGCGGCATCCCGCAACTCACAGCGCAATCCCAGCCTCGTGGGACCAAATCGCAGCAGATTGCTGTTGTGACTTTATGACGCCGCAACCAGCGACGCACTCGCGAAGGAGAAATCGTGACCGCGGAGAACCAGAAGACCAAGTACGAGAAGACGGCGGAGGCGATCGCTCGCCTCACGCCCGACCAGTTTCACATCACGCAGGAGGCCGGCACCGAGCCGCCGTTCCGCAACGAGTACTGGAACAACCACGACGACGGCATCTACGTCGATATCGTCTCCGGTGAGCCACTGTTCTCGTCCCTAGACAAGTTCGACAGCGGCAGCGGGTGGCCGAGCTACACCAAGACGATCGAGCCAGCGGTTGTCACGACAGTCACCGACAAGTCACTGTGGATGACGCGCACCGAGGTGCGGTCGGCCAGCGCCGACAGCCACCTGGGCCACCTCTTCGACGACGGACCGCGCGACAAGGGAGGAATGCGCTACTGCATGAACTCC
>JANOED010000163.1:0-5299 GCA_031413035.1 Leifsonia sp.
CGAGGGGCTGCGAGCGCTGGACATCCCCGCCTTCTCTGTGCAGTACCACCCGGAGGCGGCGGCGGGCCCACACGACGCCAACTACCTTTTCGACAGATTCCGCGACCTGGTTCTCGCTTCGAGGGCCTCAGCGAGCGCGTCCCCTGAGGGTCTCGAAGGGAGCGTCGACTAGTGCCTAAGCGTGCCGACATCACCTCCGTTCTCGTGATCGGTTCCGGTCCGATCGTCATCGGTCAGGCCGCCGAGTTCGACTACTCGGGCACGCAGGCTTGTCGCGTGTTGCGCGAGGAGGGCGTTCGCGTAATTCTCGTCAACTCGAACCCGGCAACGATCATGACCGACCCTGACTTTGCGGATGCCACCTACATCGAGCCGATCACCTGGCAGGTCATCGAGTCGATCATTGCCAAAGAGAAGCCCGACGCGATTCTGCCGACGCTCGGCGGCCAGACCGCTCTGAACGCCGCGATCGACCTCCACAAACACGGCATCCTCGAGAAGTACGGGGTCGAACTCATCGGCGCGAACTTCGAGGCGATCAACCGGGGTGAAGATCGCCAGATCTTCAAGCAGCTAGTTCTGGATGCCGGCGCTGAGGTCGCGCGTTCTCACATCGCGCACACCGTCGAGGAAGCTATCGCTTTCGCCGACGATCTCGGCTACCCGCTGGTAATCCGCCCCAGTTTCACTATGGGCGGGCTTGGATCGGGGTTTGCGTACACTCGCGACGAGCTCGAGCGAATGGTGACCGATGGCCTCCACCAAAGCCCCACAACCGAGGTTCTGCTCGAGGAATCGATTCTCGGCTGGAAGGAGTACGAACTCGAGCTCATGCGAGACACCGCTGACAACACTGTCGTCGTCTGCTCTATCGAGAACGTGGACCCCGTCGGCGTGCATACTGGTGACTCCATCACTGTCGCTCCGGCGTTGACCCTCACCGACCGCGAGTACCAAAACCTTCGCAATATCGGAATTGACATCATTCGCGCGGTTGGGGTCGACACCGGCGGCTGCAACATCCAGTTCGCCGTGGATCCGAAGACCGGCCGGGTGATCGTTATCGAGATGAACCCGAGAGTGTCGAGGTCGAGCGCGCTCGCCTCCAAGGCGACCGGATTTCCCATCGCGAAGATCGCGGCAAAGCTGGCCATTGGCTACCGGCTCGACGAGATCCCCAACGACATTACGAAGGTCACGCCCGCCAGCTTCGAGCCAACCCTCGACTACGTAGTGGTCAAGGTGCCGCGCTTCGCCTTTGAGAAGTTCCCCGCCGCCGACACTCGACTCACGACCACCATGAAGTCGGTCGGGGAGGCAATGGCAATCGGGCGCAACTACTCCACTGCGCTGCAGAAGGCGCTGCGATCTCTTGAGAAACGCGGTTCGAGCTTTCACTGGCAGGGCGAGCCGGGTGACAAGAACGAACTGCTGGCGCTGGCTAGCATCCCGACTGACGGACGCATTGTGACCGTGCAGCAGGCTATGCGCGCTGGCGCGAGCGTCCATGAGGTATTCGAAGCCACCGGAATCGACCCGTGGTTCGTCGATCAGATCGCGCTCATCAACGAGGTAGCTCTGGCGATCGCGTCATTCGTGCCGCTCGATGAGGATCTTCTCCGACTCGCGAAGGATCACGGCTTCAGTGATGCGCAGATCGCTCAGCTGCGCGGAATCGGTGAGGCGGAGGTACGCGCGCTGCGCTGGCAATTGGGTGTGCGGCCCGTCTACAAGACCGTGGATACCTGCGCTGGCGAGTTCCCCGCGCTGACCCCTTATCACTATTCGAGCTACGACCTCGAGACGGAGGTCATGCCCAGTGACCGCCGCAAGGTCGTGATTCTTGGCTCTGGCCCAAACCGCATCGGTCAAGGAATCGAGTTTGACTACTCGTGTGTGCACGCGAGTTTCGCGCTGAGCGATGCCGGGTTCGAGACCATAATGATCAACTGCAATCCAGAGACTGTCTCGACTGACTATGACACTAGTGATCGGCTCTACTTCGAGCCACTCACGCTCGAAGACGTGCTGGAGATCATCCACGCTGAGAGTCAGACGGGTGAGCTTGTCGGCGTAATCGTGCAGCTGGGCGGCCAGACCGCCCTGGGTCTCGCACAGGGTTTGAAAGATGCGGGCATTCCGATTCTCGGCACATCCCCCGAAGCGATTAATCTCGCAGAGGAGCGCGGACTGTTCTCGCAAATCCTCAGCACTGCCGGGCTGCTCGCCCCCAAAAACGGAACGGCGACCAACCAGTCTGAAGCGATTGTGATCGCCGAGTCGATCGGATACCCAGTGCTCGTGCGACCGAGTCACGTGCTGGGCGGTCGCGGTATGGAAATCGTCTACGACACCGAATCGCTGGTGGACTACTTTTTCCGCGTGAAGGATCAGGCAATCATCGCCCCCGGTTCGCCGTTGCTCGTCGATCGGTTCCTGGATGACGCGATCGAGATCGACATCGATGCGATCTACGACGGCACCGAGTTGTATGTCGGCGGGATCATGGAACACATCGAGGAAGCAGGGATCCACTCCGGCGACTCCGCGTGCACGCTACCGCCGGTGACTCTGGGTCGGGATGTCATCAATCGGGTTCGCGAGGCGACACTATCGATTGCCGCCGGGATCGGTGTGCGCGGCCTCATCAACGTGCAGTTCGCCATCGGTCAAGACGTTCTCTACGTGCTCGAGGCAAATCCGCGTGCCAGCCGAACGGTGCCGTTCGTTTCCAAAGCTCTCGGGATACCGCTCGCGAAGGCCGCGGCGCTCGCAATGGTGGGCCGCACGATTCGCTCACTGGTCGATGACGGGCTAATCCCCGCGCAGGACGGTTCCATTGTGCCGATGGATGCCCCGGTGAGCGTCAAGGAGGCGGTGCTGCCCTTCAAACGCTTCCGCACCGTTGAGGGTCACGTCGTCGATTCCGTACTGGGACCGGAGATGCGCTCAACCGGTGAGGTGATGGGTATTGACTCTAACTTCCCCAAGGCGTTCGCAAAGAGTCAGGAGGCGGCGTACGGCGGGCTGCCCTCGTCTGGCACCGTCTTCGTCTCGGTTGCTGACCGCGATAAGCGCGCAATCGTGCTTCCGATTCTCCGTCTGCGCCAGCTCGGTTTCGAAATTCTTGCTACCGAGGGCACCGCTGAAGTTCTTGCGAGAAACGGCATCGAGGCTCGCGTCGTTCGCAAGTACTTCATGGGACAGGTGGTCGTCGCGGGCCAGCCCTCGATCGTCGAACTCATCAACAGCGGCGAGGTCGACGTTGTGATCAACACACCCAGCGGTCGCAAGGCACGTGCTGACGGCTATGAAATCCGCACCGCAACTGTCGCCGCCGACAAGCCACTGTTCACCACCATCGCCCAACTCGGAGCGGCGGTCGCCTCGTTCGAGGCAATCCGCGACGGTTTCGCAGTGAAGTCACTGCAGGCATACGCACGTGACCGGGCCACCAGTCTCGCCACAGCGCAAGGGCGGTAGCGTGGCTGATTTCGGTGCTCGGCTGACGGCAGTCATCGGATCCCGGGGCCCGTTGTGCCTCGGAGTCGATCCGCACCCATTCCTGCTCACCGAGTGGGGCCTTCCCGATTCGGCCGCAGGGGTGCGCGAGTTCTCGCTGAGAGCAGTCGAGGCAGCGGCCGAGTCGATCGGAATTATCAAACCGCAGGTGGCCTTCTTCGAACGCCTCGGCTCGGCGGGCTATGGCGTTCTTGAGGAGCTACTCGCTTCTGCCCGGGCGGCCGGCCTTCTCGTCATCGCCGACGTCAAGCGTGGCGACATCGGATCAACGGTTGCCGCATACGGCGAGGCCTGGCTCACACCGGGTAGCCCACTTGAGGCGGACGCCATGACCGTGGTTGCCTATCAGGGGCTCGACGCCCTCGGTGACCCGATCGACAGGGCAATCGCCAGCGGCAAAGGGCTCTTTGTTCTCGCTGCCACATCGAACCCCGAAGCGTCCCCAACCCAGACGGCGATGATGCAGCACGGCCCATACGCCGGTCGGTCGGTCGCCGCAGGTATCGTCGCGGGTGTGAACGAATTGAACTCTCACGCCGCTAGTCTCGGCAGTGTTGGCGTCGTGCTCGGTGCCACCGTCGATATGGTCAGCTACGGAATTGGCTTTGGCGAGCTCGCCCACACGCCCATCCTCGCTCCCGGCTTTGGTGAGCAGGGCGCCCGGATCGAGGATCTCGCGCGGCTTTACCCTGGGCTGCCGGGCAGCGTCATCGCCAACGTCGGTCGCGCCGTGCTTCGTCGGGGAGCAGACGGTCTCGTCGGTGAACTGACTCGCCTGACCGAGATTGCCCGGCTGGGGCTGACATGACGCCGCGTCCCGACCCGCCGGAGGTTGACCGCGCGGCCGCGGCTCGAGCGGCGGTTGCTGCGCGGCAAGCGCGGGCCGAGGTCAAGCGAGCGGTGGCATCCGGGCGACGGACTGCCGCCGATGTCGCGCAGACCGGTTGGGACGCGCCCGACAGTGCCGAGGCGGGTCTTCGCGTGCGGGAGTTGATGCTGAGCGTTCCGACCCTCGGCCCAGCGCGGGTCGAGCGGGCGATGAGGGCGCTCGAGATTTCAGACAAGAAGCGAGTTGCCGGGCTCGGGTCACGCCAACGCGCCAGACTTCGTGACTACCTTGTGCAGCGTCAGGGAGCCGAACCCTCACGTCTGGTCGTACTCGCAGGACCGACCGCGGTTGGCAAGGGCTCGGTCTCGTCGTATATCAGAGACAACTATCCCGAAGTTCTGCTCAGTGTGTCGGCGACAACGCGGATGCCGCGACCTGGGGAGGTCGACGGTGTGCACTACTACTTCGTGAGCAACGCCGAGTTCGATCGCATGGTTGCTGCGGGCGAGCTGTTGGAGTGGGCTGTTGTGCATAACTCGTACCGGTACGGAACCCCCAGACCGCCGATCGATACCGCACTTGCCGAGGGCAAACGCGTGTTGCTGGAGATTGACCTGCAGGGCGCGCGGCAGGTGCGGAAGGTCATGCCGGAGGCGCTTCTGGTGTTCTTGCTGCCTCCGTCGTGGGAGGAGTTGGTGCGTCGCCTCACCGGTCGCGACACCGAGGGCGCAGAAGAGCAGCAGCGCAGGCTCGAGACCGCTCGGGTCGAGCTTGCGGCACAGGACGAGTTCGACGCGCGCGTCGTGAACCACGAAGTCAGCCAAGCGGCGCGAGAAGTCGTAGAATTGATGGATGCGCCGTTTCGGGCGCCCTGACTTTCGTCCCCGTGAGCAGCACCACAAGGAGCACACCCATGCCAGATAAGCACTCCGGAATCATTGATCCGCC
>JANOED010000164.1:0-1847 GCA_031413035.1 Leifsonia sp.
CTACGTGGGCTACTACAAACTGGCTCGCAGCGAGGGACTTGTGCTGCGCTACCTGTCAGACGCCTATCGCGCGACCCGTCAGACGATTCCGGATGACGCCAAGACCGACGAACTCCGCGACCTCATCGAGTGGCTCGGCGAGGTCGTTCGGCAGGTCGACTCGAGCCTCGTCGACGAGTGGGAGTCGATGGTTTCCGGTGCGGCCCCTGAGCGGTCGGTGATCGAGCCCGTCGAGATCCGGCCGCATTCTGTGACGAGCAACCCGCGAGCCTTCCGCGTGCTAGTGCGCAACGAGTTGTTCCGGAGGGTGCAGCTTGCGGCGCTTGAAGACTGGGATGCGCTCGGCGAACTGGACGCGGCATCCGGGTTCGATGCCGATGCCTGGGCAGACGCGATGGACGCCTACTTCGACGAGCACGACACTCTGGGCACCGGCGGGGATGCCCGCGGACCGGCGATGATCTCGGTCACCGAGCATCCGGACCACTGGTCGGTACGGCAGATCTTCGACGATCCGGCGGGCGACCACGACTGCGGAATCACCGCACGCATTGACCTCGTCGAGTCGGCAGAGCTGGGTCGTGCTGCTGTGCGGGTGATCAGCGTCGGGATGCTCGGGACCGCACCCTAGGCACCGGCAAACACGTGGCGCTCAAGCCAGTCGTTGCGAAATTTAGCGTCGGGGTCAAGCCGGTCAGCCAAGTCGACGAAGTCGTCCAGCCGTGGATAGAGCGCACGGTCGACTCGGTGAAAGAGCTTGCCCCAGTGGGGTCGCGCCTCGAACGGCGCGAGTGCCTCTTCGATCACCGGCAGCAGAGCGAGTACCTCGTCTGGCACGAACTTCCAGGTGAAGTGGATGCCGAGCACGTCGGTGTCGTAGGCAGGGGACAGCCACAGCGAGTCGGCCGCAACCGAGCGCAGTTCGCTGACGTGCAGATGCGGCGTGATCCTCGGAGCGAGTGCGCGCACCGCCTCAACGGCGGCCACCGCGTGACGGCGCGGAACGAGGTACTCGCTCTGCAGCTCTTCGCCATTGCTCGGAGTGAAGCCCAGCCGGAAGTGAGGAAGACGGTCGATCCAGGGCCCGGGCACCCCGCACTGCGGTGTCGTGGTGCCCGGCTCCATCGACGCGAGCGGATGCAGTTCTGTGGGGGAGGGTCGAGCCCCGTAGAGCTCGCCGGGCGGACGTCCGCCGCCGATGACGCTCTTCAGCCACACCCGACCGACTGACTCACCAGACCAGTCGGTAAACACGCTGACGCTATACGCGCGAGCCATGACACGATCGAAGTTCTCGAGTAAGCGGGTCCAGGTCGTGCCCTCGTAGACATCCTGCCTGACGTCGAAGGTCGGTTCGATGTCGAGTGTGATTCGACTTACGATGCCGAGCGCTCCGAGTGAAACGACGGCGCCGTCGAAACTCTCGTCGATCGGGCCGATGTCGACGATCTCACCCGACGCGGTGACCAACTCGAGGCCGGCGACTGCTCGGGAGAGAGTCCCGTTGCGGTCGCCCGAACCGTGCGTTGCGGTCGCGACCGCCCCGGCGACCGAGATGTGCGGCAGAGATGCGAGGTTACGCAACGCCCACCCGTGAGCATGCAACTCGGCGCCCAGCTCTCCATAGCTGATTCCAGCACCGAACGAGACTGTCTCGGATTGCTCGTCGATCCGGATGTCGCGAGGCATCCGCTCGAGGCTCACCAACTCGTCAGAGTCGGCGATTGACGAAAACGAATGCCGACTGCCCAGCGCGCGAATCCGTGGCGCGCTTGCGACAATCCTGCGTAAGGCGTCGTAGTCCGTCGGGCGGTGAAGCACGTGGGCGCGATAGTCGTGGTAGCGGG
>JANOED010000165.1:0-1864 GCA_031413035.1 Leifsonia sp.
GGGCAGCCTCGACGGCGGTCGCGCCAACCTCGGCGGGAATACGCTTCGGCGGCATGCCAGAACGCTATCGCTAGTCTTGACCCGTGCGAATCCTCGTTCTCGGCTCCGGTGCCCGCGAGCACGCGATCATCGCGTCGCTCAAGAGCGAGGCCACCGCGCACGAGATCATTGCCGCCCCGGGCAACGCGGGTATCGCGGCCGTCGTCCCCGTCGTCGCCCTCGACCCAACCCGCGGGGATGTGGTCAGCGCATACGCCCTCGACAACGACATTGAGCTCGTCATCATTGGCCCCGAAGCGCCCCTCGTCGCGGGAGTCGCGGATGCTCTTCGCCAGCGCGGCATCGCCGTCTTCGGTCCCGGAAAGGCCGCCGCGGCTGTGGAGGGCAGCAAGACCTTCGCCAAACGAATCATGGATGACGCGGGCGTTCCCACCGGCCGCGCCACCCGCGCAGGCACTCTCGCCGACGCGCTCGAGGCAATCGACGAATACGGACCCCCGTACGTCGTCAAGGCCGACGGTCTCGCTGCGGGCAAGGGAGTGCTGGTCACCCCTGACCGCGACGCTGCGGTTGACCATGCCAGCTACTGGCTCGCTCACGGTGCGGTGTTGGTCGAGGAGTTTCTCGCCGGTCAGGAGGTATCGCTCTTCTTGCTGAGCGACGGCCACACGGTTCTTCCCCTCTCGCCCGCTCAGGACTACAAGCGCGCCTTCGACGGAGATCAGGGCCCGAACACGGGGGGCATGGGTGCATACTCCCCGCTGCCGTGGCTCCCCGACGGCTTCGTTGACGAGGTGATCGACAGCATCGCCGTTCCCACGATCCGGCAGTTGGCGAGCGAGCACACACCGTTCATCGGGCTGCTTTACTGCGGGCTCATCCTCACGGATGACGGTATTCGCGTGATCGAGTTCAACGCTCGTTTCGGCGACCCCGAAACACAGGTCGTGCTTCCCCGACTCATCTCCCCACTCAGCGAACTCTTGTTGGCGGCAGCCACCGGTGAGCTCTCAAGCCAGCCCCGACCCGAGTTCTCAGACGACGTAGCGGTCGTGGTCGTTCTCGCAAGCGAGGGCTATCCCGACGATCCGATCACTGGTCGACCCATCACCGGCCTCGACGATGTTCACGACGTGACGGTCGCGCACGCGGCGACCGCCCTCGTCGACGGAAGCTACATTGCAGCCGGCGGCAGAGTGCTCAGCGTCGTGGCAACGGGCCGCACGTTCTCCGAAGCCCGCGCCCGCGCCTACACAGCGCTCGACACCATCCACCTTGACGGCGGCCACTACCGCACCGACATCGCTCTGCGAGTCGACCGTTGAGCCGCATCGCCGAGCGAGTCAACGGGTGACGCTCCCGGGCTTCACTCACGTCTACTCGGGCAAGGTGCGCGACCTCTACGAGAATCCTGACTTTCCCGATCGGATGCTCGTGGTGGCGAGCGACCGAGTGAGTGCGTTCGATCACGTGCTTGAGCCGGGCATCCCGGGTAAGGGAGTGCTGCTCACGCAGCTCAGCCTGTGGTGGTTCGCACAACTCGACATCCCGAATCACCTGGTCACGATCCCTGAGGCTCTCGAAGGGGCTCTCGAAGTGCGCGAGCTAATCCCCGCCAACGCAATGCTTGTGAAGAAGCTCGACATGTACCCGATCGAGTGCGTCGTGCGCGGCTACCTCTCGGGCAGCGGTTGGGCCGAATACCAGCAGTCGCAGAGCGTGTGCGGAGTGCCGCTGCCGACGGGGCTCTACGACGGCGACCGGCTGCCCGAGCCCATCTACACGCCGGCGTTCAAGGCACCGATGGGGGAGCATGACGAGAACATCTCGTTCCAGCGTACGGTCGAGCTCGTCGGCCCCGAGG
>JANOED010000166.1:0-1606 GCA_031413035.1 Leifsonia sp.
CGATCGTAGTACCCCTGCATCCGCAGAGTGCCGTAGGTGAGTTCGGTGGCAAGCCCGGCATCCGCCTCCGACAGCTTCGCGCGGCCAAGACGCACCGGCAACAGGAGGTTCGCGTAGGCGTCTGAATCC
The DNA here is from genome assembly GCA_031413035.1 of Leifsonia sp. Classification (GTDB taxonomy): domain Bacteria; phylum Actinomycetota; class Actinomycetes; order Actinomycetales; family Microbacteriaceae; genus Rhodoglobus. The sequence continues at coordinate 130 of JANOED010000166.1, forward strand.
CGCACAGCGAGGATCACATCGAGGGCGATCCGCCGGGCGGGCTGGGGCTGGGTCACGATCGCGCCCGCCCGCGCCACCAGGACGCGGCATCCATCGCAGTGCGGCCGGCGGGGAGCACCCTAGTCAGTTCGATCGGCTCCGATCCGGTTCCTACGAGAACACGCTTGCCTTCCAACGACATCTCCCCCGGTGCCAGCCGTGGTAGGTCCCGCGCGACCACTGCATCAAGCACCTTGAGGCGGGAGCCGTCGCCGAGGTCGGTGAACGCACCGGGTTCGGGCGTGACTCCACGAATACGCGCGCTCACGGTTTCGGCCGGCAACGTCCAGTCGATTTCGCCATCCGCTTGCGAAAGCTTCGGGGCGAGCGTGACCTCCCCCACTTGGGGCAACGCCCTGACGGTTCCGCGGGCAAGTGCGTCAACGACTTTCACTAGCAACTGGGCACCCGAGTGCGCGAGTGAGTCGAGGAGACTGCCCGCGGTCTGGTGACGTCCCACCGGCTCCGTCAATTGTCCGAGGATGTCGCCGGCGTCGAGCTCCTCGACGAGCTGAAACACCGTTGCACCGGTCATCTCGTCACCGGCCATGATCGCGCGTTGAACTGGAGCCGCCCCTCGCCAGCGCGGGAGCAACGAGAAGTGCAGGTTTATCCAGCCGAGGCGCGGTGCGCTCAACAGGGGCGCCCGCACGAGACCGCCGTACGCAACAATTACGCCCAAGTCAGGTTCGAGGGCTCTCACGGTATCCGTGGGCGAACCAGTGAGGCGATTCGCGCGGACAACAGGCACGCCAAGTTGTTCGGCTTCGCGGGCGACCTCAGTCGGCGTCATCAGGCCGCGGCGCCCCTGAGGCGAATCCTCGCGGGTGATCGCGCACACGATCTCGTGATTCGAGTCGGCAAGGGCACGCAGACTGGGGACCGCGGCTGCAGGACTGCCAGCGAAAGCGATACGCAGCGGGGTCATCTGTCGATTCTCCCGCGTGCGGGAACACCTCGCCGACACGGCACTGTGGAATCTTGCTATGTTGTCAACCGCGCCACCCCTCTCGACCGTCGCTGTCATATAACTGAAGGGATAGCTATGCGCCACTTGATCCCGATTGCCACCGTCATCACTGTCGCCGCCTTGCTTGTTGGATGCACTTCGAGCACCCCCAGCCCGACACCACCGGGCACCTCAACGCCAACTCCCCGTTCGACACCCTCAGAGACACCCGAGCCGACAACAACAGCGTCAGCGGCCCCGGTTGATCCGCTGGCCGGCACCTGTGACGAACTTCTCAGTTCGGACCAGGTAGCGAGTCTGTTCTCTCCGATCGCGGAGTCGCGGGGAAACATCTATGTTCCTGGGGGCGGAGGCCGGGCATCGACTGAGGTCGACATCCTTGCGCTCATGCCTGAACCGGGACGCCACTGCACATGGGTGGTGCCGGACTCTGAGGGCGGTCTCATCGTCTCGATTCTTCGGGCGAAT
>JANOED010000167.1:0-3358 GCA_031413035.1 Leifsonia sp.
GCCCTGTGGGTTCGTTCCGACGAGATGAGTCAGGCGTTCAACTTCGACTACATGTTCACCGAGTGGAAGGCACCCGCTCTCAAGCGCGTCATCGCCGAGTCGATCTCGGCCTTCGGCGAGGTGGGGGCGCCGAGCACGTGGGTGCTCTCCAACCACGACGTGGTGCGCCACGCCTCCCGGTTGGCGCTAACAGCAGAGAACCCACAGGGCGCGGGTATCGGCCCCAAGTCCAAGGGCAAGCCGAATCGGGCTGTGGGCCTGCGCCGTGCGCGAGCCGCGACATCCCTCATGCTGGCCCTCCCCGGCAGCAGCTACATCTATCAGGGCGAAGAACTCGGGCTACCCGAAGATATCGACCTGCCAGACGATGCGCGGCAAGACCCGACCTGGTTCCGCACCAACGGCGAAAAGTACGGTCGTGACGGATGCCGCGTGCCGATTCCCTGGGAGGCAAACCAGCCCGCCTACGGCTTCAACTCGACCGGCACCAGCTGGCTCCCGCAGCCAGCGGACTGGGCACCGTATGCGCGCGACGCTCAAGTCGGCGTTGCAGGCAGCACTCTTGAGCTCTACACGCTGGCGCTACGACTGCGGCGAGAGCTTCAGCTCGGTAGGGGTACCGTGCAGTGGCTTAAGGGGTATGGCCGTAATGTCGTCGCCCTCCGCAATGGGGAAGTGAGCGTGTTCGCGAATACCGGCAAGGTTGCCGTCGAACTGCCGCTGGGCGACATCCTGCTCTCGAGCGAGCCGATCACCGGCGGCGCGCTACCCGCCGATACGACAGTGTGGGTGCGGAGCTAGCTGCTCTAGTTGACTGCGTTGGCAGTGAGCCAGGCGAAGGGGTCAACCGCGACATTGTCGACGTGGAGCTCGAAGTGCAGGTGTGCCCCGTAGGAGTTGCCGGTATCACCGACGAGACCGACGAAGTCGCCGACCTTTACTTCAGATCCGATCGCCATCGGGCTCGAGCCGGTCTGCATGTGGGCGTAAAGCGACTTCACGCTCTGACCGTTGATGGTGTGCTGGATGATGACGTGGTTGCCGAACCCGTAGGAGTCGTCGAGGTGGGCAAGTACGGTACCGTCGGCGATCGCATAGATGGGCGTACCAGATCCTGGCGTGAAGTCGACGCCATTGTGGAACGCCGTGCCGGAGACCCAAATCGGGCGGGGACCGAAGCCGTCGGTGGTCGGTACCGAGTAGGGGAAGGGCCAGCGCACCGCACCAGTGGTTGCGCTGTAGGTTCCCGCGTTGCCGTACTGGGCCCGCAGTAGTTCCGCGTATGACGTGATCGAGTAGCTGTCACGACTGAGTACGGTACCGACGGCCTCGTCGGGTACAGCAAGACTCTGGCTGGGTAGCCCGTCGACTTGGCTGGCCTGCACGTCGGGAAGCGCGACAGCCGTGTCGCCCATGAACGCGTTGGCCGGAACCGAAACGGCAACGAGAAGAGCGCCTGCGAACAGGAGCGCACCAAGCGAGAGTAGGTGCGAGCCAACCCGTTGGGCGGGCTTCTTCTTCGAGGCCCGCGCCTTCGGGGGAGCGCCCTTCGCGCGGCGAGTCTGGGCCGGTGCATGGGTGATCGGGCTCTGAGCGACCGGCGGCCGGACCGTCGGCATTTCGTAGTAGAAGGGCTTCGCCTGGGCGGCGCGGGCCGCCTCTTCGCGTTCCCGAAGCTCGCGTCGCGTCAGGGGAGCCGATGATGGCGGCACTGAACCGCCTAGCTCACGCAATGACATGACGAACTCCTACAGACGAACCCACCGCAGCACGTGCGGGAGCCGGCTCTCGGGATAGTGGTTAGCACGTACGGTACACGTGCTGGTAACGAATCAGTAAAGGTTACCCCGTTTGCCTGAGAGAACGCTAGCCGAGCGGGGTACGGGCGAGTCGGTCAAGGGTACGTTCGAGGTCGGCCGCGACATCCGGATGCCCCGCAATGATGAAGTTCTTGTCGGGCTGAGTGTCGCCGGCCCCCTTCACCGTGGCCCCCGCCTCTCGGGCAATGAGGGCACCGGCGGCGTGATCCCACGGGCTCAGCGTGCGCTCGTAGTAGGCGTTCACTCGGCCGGCAGCGATGAAGCAAAGGTCGAGCGAGGCTGTTCCCAAGCGGCGGATGTCACGCACCAGCGGCAACAGGTCGGCCGCAAGTCGGCCCTGCTCCCCTCGCATCGCCGAGTCGTATGCGAAGCCGGTAGCAACGAGCGCTTGGGAGAGGGGCACGGCATCCGCGACTCGAAGTCGCAAGTCGCCGAGGAACGCACCGCCGCCTGCGGTGGCCGAGAACACCTCCCCGGTGGCGGGATTTACGACGCACCCGGCGAGCGCGGTCCAGGTCTGCGGGTCGGGTTCTCCCTCGACGACGGCAATCGAAACCGCATAGTGCGGGATCCCGTAGAGAAAATTCACGGTGCCATCAATCGGGTCGACGATCCAGGTCAGGCCGCTCGTGCCGCGCTCGGCTCCGCTCTCCTCGCCGAAGAAGCCGTCGCCCGGTCGCTCCTCGGCAAGCAGGCCGCGAATCAGGGCCTCGGTCTCGCGGTCTGCCTCAGTCACGATGTCGACGGGCGAGGACTTGGATGCAGCAACCTCAACCCCCTCGTCGCGTCGCTGCCGCGCCAGCGCGCCAGCCCTCAGGCCGATCGTTCGGGCTATGGACAGCAGCGACTCGTGGGGCACGACACCTAGCGTAGGGGCTGCGCCAAGCCGCGGGACTAAAGTCCGTCGCGGCCGGGACCACCCGTGGCTAGCGTGAAACCATGAAGATAGTCGTTGTCGGTGGAGTCGCCGCGGGCGCATCGCTCGCTGCTCGTGCGCGGAGGCTCGATGAGCAGGCTGAGATCGTTGTTCTTGAGCGCGGACACCATGTGTCCTTCGCCAACTGTGGACTTCCGTACCACATCGGCGAGGTGATCGCTGATCGATCGAGGCTGATGCTGCAGACACCGGCAAGTCTGCGCGAGTCGCTGAATATCGATGTGCGGATCGGCAATGAGGTGCTCGCCATCGACCGGAAGAAGCGCACTGTGACCGTGCGTGAGCTGTCGACCGGGCGCGAGTATTCCGAAAGCTACGACGCGCTGGCCCTGTGCGCTGGCGCCGAGCCGGTGAGGCCGCCGCTGCCGGGGATCGATCTGCCGGGCATCCATGTGCTGCGACGCATCGGCGACATGGACTCGATCAAGGCCGAGTTAGATGCAGCGCTCGAGGCCGCGGCAAACCCGGCCGATGTGAATTGCGTCGTGATCGGAGCCGGGTACATCGGGCTCGAAATGGCCGAGAACCTAAGGCGCCGCGGTGCCACGGTCAATGTCGTCGAGATGGCTGACCAGATTCTGCCCCCGCTCGACCACGAGAT
>JANOED010000168.1:0-3517 GCA_031413035.1 Leifsonia sp.
CCTGCCGATGGGCACCGCGCAACGAGGAGAAAGGGGATCACCTTATGGCTTTAGAAGCCAGTGTCAAGAAGGCGATCATCGACGAGTACGCTACCCACCCAGGTGACACGGGATCCCCCGAGGTCCAGGTCGCGATGCTCACGCACCGCATCAAGGACCTGACCGAGCACCTCAAAGAGCACAAGCACGACCACCACTCACGTCGTGGCCTGCTTCTGCTCGTAGGTCAGCGTCGCCGCCTGCTGGGCTACCTCCAAGACATCGACATCGAGCGTTACCGCTCGCTGATCGAGCGTCTCGGACTGCGTCGCTAACGTCGCTAATCGCGTCGACTTGACAAAGAGCCGTCACCCTCGGGTGGCGGCTCTTTTCGCTTCCCTCCGCGCGCTCACCCGCGACACGATCGTGTCAACAAGGATGCCCAGTGTGATCGCCACGATCACCGAAACCACAACGGCAAGCACCGGGTTGTCGCGAAGGATTGCCCCGAACGCGAGTCCGACGGCCACGTTGTACAACGCCCACGCCACACCCGCTGCCGCGGACAGCGGGAGGAATCGGCCGTACGGGAGCCCGACTGCGCCCGCCGTCAAGTTCACGGCGATGCGGGCATACGGGATGTAGCGCGCCGTGAAGATCAGCATGGCTGGTCGCACGAGCACCGCCCCACGCACGCGCGCAAGAGCACGTGCGATACGGGGCGAGCGTTGCCAGCGCCAGCGGTCGATGCCGACTCGGCGACCGATCCAGTAGCAGAGGCTGTCTCCTACGATCGCGCCGATTGCGGCGACTGGGATCAGCAGCCACAGGGGCGGCGATCCGGTGGCTCCGGCGAGCGCGGCGAGTGCTACGACGGCGGTTTCGCTCGGCACAATCACCAAGAAGGCGTCAACGACGACCAGCAGAAAGAGCAGCGGAAAGACTAGTGGCGACTCCGCGAGCCCCAGCAGCCAGTCCTCGATCATGGCTATTGCTTAGCGCAGCAAAGTGAACAACTTAGGTTCGTCTAGCCTGAAACCATGACGACTTTTACCGACCTCGCTCGCGCCAACTACATGCAGCTGACAACGGTTCGTAAGTCAGGCGTGGAAGTGCAGACCCCGGTGTGGGTTGCCGGTGCCGCAGTCGGTGACGGTGACGACGCCGCGCTCATCGTCATCACTCCGGCCGAGAGTGGGAAGGTCAAGCGCGTTCGTCACACCCCACGGGTTACTCTGCGACCGTGCTCCATGACCGGACGTGTTAAGAAGGGCACGGAACCCATCAACGGGTTTGCCGAAATCGTTACCGACGCCGCTGGCATCGAAGCCGGCGTCGCTGCGCTGCGTCGCAAGTATGGCTGGCAGTTTCGCATGGCGTTCGGGCGCGCAAAGAAGACAGGCGACACCCCGTCGTACCTGGTTCTGCGAATTACCGAGGTCTGAGCCGGGAATGCCCCGTTTCACAACGGGGTTGCGTCGAGTGCGCCATGCGGCGCTTGACGAAAGGCACGACAATGGCTCGACGCGTCACCTACTCTCAGCACGGCGGACCCGAGGTTCTTGAGCTCGTCGAGGCGGAGGTACCCGAGCCCGGCCCCGGTCAGGTGCGCGTGCGGGTGCAGGCCGCGGGTCTGAACCCGGTCGACTGGAAGATCTTCACGGCGGCCTCGGCCATGTACGCTTCCGAGCTCCCGTCTGGCAATGGCAACGACTTCGCCGGCGTCGTTGATGCGATTGGCGAGGGTGTCGTGGGGTTCGTTGTCGGGGACTCCGTCTTCGGCGGCGCCCGCCATCAAGCTCAGGCTGACTACCTGCTGGCCACGCCCGATACCCTGCTGCACCGCCCCGAAGGCCTTAGCCTCGAACAGGCAGCGTGCCTCGACATCGCGGGTCGCACCGCCCTCGCGAGCGTGGCCGCGGTTGGCGTAGGCCCGGGTGATGTGGTCTTCGTGAGTGCAGCAGCCGGCGGTGTTGGGGTTCTGGCCGCACAACTCTCCGTTCGCGCGGGAGCAACGGTTGTCGGCACTGCGAGCGAGTCGAATCACGACTACCTTCGGTCGCTCGGTGTCATTCCCGTTGCATACGGTGACGGGATGGTTGAACGGCTTCGGGATGCCGCGCCAGCACCATTCACGGCGGCTCTCGACAACAACGGCCGAGCGTCGATCGACGCGGCCCGCGCGCTCGGGGTCCCGGTCGAACGGATCAACACCATCGCGGACCGGTCGGCCGTGGCAGAGTACGGCATCACGGCAGTGGGCGGTGGCGCGGCATCCGTCGCCGATCTGAAGACGCTTGCCGATCGAATCGCTTCGGGCGAGATCGAGCTTCCCATCGACTCCACGTACCCGCTCGAACGGGTACGCGCGGCCTATGAGCACCTCATGGCGGGTCACCTGCGCGGCAAGGTCGTTCTCACTCTGCAGTAGTGCAGTCGCGAGGCGATAGCATCCGGTTATGGACGATGAAATCCCCGTCTTCGACCGCAACGACCGCGGCAAGGGCGGATTCGGTCAGTACCGCATCGGCCTGAGGCCCAACAATGCTCGGGTGCGGATGCGTCTCGCGGGCAGCAACCCCCATCAGGCGGAGCTCGCGGAGATCCTCGCGAGTGGGTCCGTGCTGGAAACCGCATTCGCGCGACGTACCAGAGAGGAAGACGGGGCTGACGCCCCGATTCCGGTCAGGCTGTTCACCGGCAGCCGCGTGTCATCGATTGTGGGGTGGATTCCTCGCGGGCTCGAGTCGATCGTGGATGAGGCGCTCTCGCGCCTCGACATCGCCTCCCGCAAGCAGCGCATTCCGGCGGTGATTGTGCGCAAGGGCGGGCTGCTGCGGGTAGAGCTCCTGATGGGTCAGACCCGCTAGCAGACGCTCCTAACCGATCACGGCTTAGTCGTCGAGAACGAACGTGACCTCGAGAGTGACCTGCCACGTGGTCACTTTGCCGTTGGTGATATCCACCTTCTGCTCCTTGACCCAGGCGCCGCTTACGTTGCGCAGCGTGGCGCACGCTCGCTCGATACCTCCGGAGACGGCATCCTCAAAACTCTTCGTCGAACGGGACGTGATGGTGGTGACGCGGGCTACGGTAGCCATGGTTCCTCCTTGAACGTGTTTGACAGCCCAATTAGCTCACAGACTGGTACGATCAGCAAGGTTGTCCACGGCTCCATGCCCGCGACATCCGGAGCAGGCTGGCACGAAGCTGGTCATCGGTGGTGAACTCCTCGACGAATGGGTCGGGTGGCTTTCTACTGTTGACCAGAGCAGTGGTTGACTCAATCACACCGCCAAAGCGTTAGCGCCCCTTTCTGCCCGCTCCTGCTCCTTGCTAGTCGCACGCCATACGGGCGCGCGACGTTAAACAAAGGAGAAAGCCCCTTGGAGGGTCCAGAAATTAAGTTCGCCGAAGCCGTTCTCGACAACGGTAAGTTCGGCAAGCGCACCGTTCGGTTCGAGACCGGTCGACTCGCGCAGCAGTCACAGGGCGCAGTTGCCGCTTACCTCGACGAGGACACCATGATCCTCAGCGC
>JANOED010000169.1:0-1571 GCA_031413035.1 Leifsonia sp.
CGGGCAAGGCGCGCCTCGTTCGAGGCATCCGATCTAGAGGTCTGGGAGTTTGACGTTCTCTCGGCGTTGCGCCGGGCTGGCGCGCCCTATCAGCTCAGCCCCAAAGCGCTACTGCAGCAGACACTCGTCTCCAGCGGCACCATGACGAACCGCATCGACGGGCTCGTCACGCGGGGGCTCGTCGAACGCCGCACCGACCCGAACGACGGCCGCGGCATCCTCGTGGTCATGACGCCCGAGGGCCGTGAGCGAGTGGATGCCGCGATCCGAACGCTGCTCGCAGCCGAATCCGAACTCCTCGAACGCCTCAGTGCCCCCGATCAGGAACGGTTGAGCGCACTCCTCAGGAAGCTGAGTCTGGACTTCGATTAGGGATTCTGGGGTCCCGCCTGCCGAGGCTGCCTAGCTAGATTGGGAGGATGCCCGTAGCCGCCGATCTCGAAGCTCCGCCGCGCGAGCGCACCCTCAACCCGTTGACCGACGGGTTCGGACCAAGCGCTCGCGCGCACGAGCATCGGCTGCTGTCGGCGGCGCGCCCGGCGCTGCCGATCTTGAACTGGCTGGGCATGTTCGCGCGGCCACTGCTGAAGGTTCCGCGACTCGGCTGGATCACCGCAGACCCCCTCACCGCGCGCGCAGTGCTCAACGATCCGGACCACTTCACGCTGCTGAGCGAAGGCGGGGTCGGGCATCTGTGGGCGCAAATCCTCGGGGATTGGGTCTACGACCTGTTCGACGGCCCGGGTCACTACGACCTTCGCACCCGCAGCCGCGAACTGTTCACCGAGAAGACCAGCGCGGGCTTCGTTGAGCGGGCGTGGGCACCGCGGCTCGCGGTTGCCAAGGCGGCACTCGACGCGGGCGAGGAGGTTGACCTCGCGGACCTGTCGAGAATCCTCGTCGGACAGATGGTTGTGAGCCTGCTCGGCATGCCCGCGGCCGACACGGATGCCGCGTACCGCGAGATCTTCGAGACGGGCGAGCGACTGGCATCCATCGCGCTGGGCACCACGGCCGACACGGTTCTGCCCCCGCACAAGATCGAGGCGGCTCGGGTCATCGTCTCGCAGCTGACAGGACACATCGGCGACGTCTTCGACACGGCCTCAAGTGACACCATCATTGGTCGCTGCCGTGACCTCGGGCTGACTCTGCAAGAGACGCAAGGGTTGTCGACGCTACTGATGGTCGCGGGCACCGAGACGGCCGCCTCGGCGATGGCTCGCACTGCTGCCCTGCTCTACGACACGGGTGAGCAGCATCGGCTACTCGCCAGCCCGAAGTTTCGGGAGAACGCGGTGCGCGAGGCCCTGCGGGTGACCTCGCCGGCGCCGATCATCGGGCGGTCGGTGCTTGCCGATCTGACGATTGGCGACCGAACCCTTCGCGCCGGTGAACGCATCATCGTGCTCACCTGGACGGCGAACAACCTCGCTGGCGAGTACCGGGTCGACCGCGACTACATCCCGCAGAATCGGCAACTGTGGTTCGGCGCGGGGCGGCACCTGTGCTTGGGCGGTCCACTCGCGCGTGCCGAGCTGAACGCGATCGTCGAGCTGCTGCTCGGCGAC
>JANOED010000170.1:0-3449 GCA_031413035.1 Leifsonia sp.
CCGGAGCTATATTCGTGACCATGAGTGAGACTTCGGATGGCACCGACACCGACGAAACGGATGCTCTGCTCTCGCGCCTGAGAGTGATCGAAGATCAGCCGCTCGAGTCGCGTGCCGAGGCGTTCTCGCAGCTCTACGACGAACTGCAGGCTCGGCTCGAGGGTGGGGACACCCCGCCGCGCGTGCCCGAGCGTGCCTAGCTCCAGACTGGATGCCGCGGTCGCTGCCCGCGGTCTCGCACGATCTCGCACCCACGCAGCAACCCTCATTGCAGACGGATTGGTGACGGTCGACGGGGTGCCCGCGGTCAAGGCGTCGGCGCAGGTTGACGACTCGCAGGCGATCGAGGTGGCGGGCGCAGACCACTACGTGAGTCGGGCAGCGCACAAGCTGATTGCCGCGCTCGACGGGTTTGCGGTGGTCCCGGTTGGTCGTCTCTGCCTCGACGTGGGGGCGTCAACGGGTGGGTTTACTCAGGTGCTACTCGAGCGCGGGGCGCGGCACGTGATCGCTCTGGATGTCGGTCATGGTCAGCTCGCGGCATCCATTCGCGCTGACAGCAGAGTGACGGTCGTGGAGGGCTCGAACGCCCGCTACTTGTCTGCGCAAACGCTGGCCGAGCAGAGCGCAATCGCTGAGCTGCCCGACCTTGTTGTCGCCGACCTCAGCTTCATCGGTCTGCCCATGGTGCTTCCGGCGCTCGTGGTAACTGTGGGACTCGGAGCCGACTTTGTGCTGCTGATTAAGCCGCAGTTCGAGGTCGGGAGAACGGGAATCCGCGAGGGAATCGTGCGCGATGCCGGGCTGCGCGAAGACGCGATCAACGGTGTGCTGTGGGCAGCGTGGGATCTTGGGCTGCCGACAGCGGGAATCCTGCCCTCCCCAATTGCCGGAAACTCGGGCAACCGCGAGTATCTGCTCTGGTTGAGTGCTGAGCGCGGCAGCAATCCGACAGAATGGAGACACGAGGTCTCTGCGTTGGCATGACGCCGATGCGAGATTTCTGGGCCGCCGACGATGAAGGAGCACCTCGCGTGACACCTGAACCGCACGCAGCTGAACGGCACGCAGCGGAACGGCACATCCTCGTCGTAGCCCACACCGGTCGCGCCGACTCGCTGGCCGCGTCGATCGAAGTCTGTAAGCAGCTCATCGCAGACGGGCTCACCCCGGTGCTCAGCGCCGACGAGCGCGAGGCGATCATGACCGCCGCGCCCGACTTGACGCCCACCGCGCTGCTCGGCGACGAGGTAGGGATCGGCGATCTCGAGCTGGTCATTGTCTTGGGTGGCGACGGCACGATTCTGCGCGCGGCCGAGATTGCTCGCGGGTGCAGCGCGCCGTTGCTGGGCGTGAACCTCGGCCATGTGGGGTTTCTCGCGGAGAGCGAGCGGGAAGACCTCGCGGAGACTGTGAGCCGGGCGCTCGCCCGGGACTACCTGGTCGAAGAGCGCATGACTCTTGCCGTGCGCATCAAGGTCGATGCACAGGTCATCTACGAAACTTGGGCTCTCAACGAGGCGACGGTAGAGAAGGCCAGCCGCGAGCGGATGCTCGAGGTCGTCATCGAGGTCGATGGTCGGCCGCTGTCGTCGTTCGGTTGTGATGGGGTGGTGATGTCCACTCCGACGGGATCTACCGCCTATGCGTTCTCCGCTGGCGGACCGGTCGTCTGGCCGTCGCTTGACGCGATGCTGCTCGTGCCGCTGAGCCCGCATGCGTTGTTCGATCGGCCACTGGTCGTCGGCCCCGACTCAGCACTCGCGGTCGAGGTGCTTGACCGTACCCAGGGCGTGGGAGTGCTGTGGTGCGACGGTCGCCGCACGCACGACCTGCCACCTGGTGCCCGCGTTGTGGTGCGGCGCTCGCCCATTCCGGTGCGGCTCGCGCGCCTGAGCCAGGGGCCGTTCACCGATCGACTCGTCAACAAGTTCAACCTGCCTGTCTCCGGCTGGCGCGGGCCGGTCGGCGAGGAGGCTCGGCCCTCGTGATCGAAGAGATCTCGATCACGAACCTCGGGGTCATCGGCGAGGCGCGCCTGCCGCTCGGGCCCGGATTCACCGCCGTGACCGGCGAGACCGGCGCGGGCAAGACGATGGTCGTGACCGCGCTCGGTCTGCTGCTCGGCGAACGCGCAGACAGTGCCGCGATTCGCTCGGGCAGCCAGCAGGCCGTGGTCGAAGGTCGCTGGCAGGTCGATGCCGGCGGTGCTGTCGCCGACCGAGTGCGGGAAGCCGGGGGCGAGCTCGATGGCGATGAGCTGCTGCTGGGGCGTTCCGTCTCCCAAGAGGGCCGCAGCCGCGCGGTCGTCGGCGGACGCAGTGCTCCCGTCGGCGTACTCGGCGAGATCGGCCAGCAGCTGGTCGTTGTGCACGGGCAGTCCGACCAGATTCGGCTGCGGTCAGCGACCGCTCAGCGCGAGGCGCTCGACCGCTTCGCCGGGGCGGAGTTGGGCCCAGTGCTCGCCGAGTATCAGAAGGTTTACAGCCGCTGGCAGGCCAACCAGGGCGAGCTCGACGTGTTGGTCGCCGAGCAAGACCGCCGCTCGCGGGAAGCCGACGAGCTGCGGGTCGCGATGGCCGAGATCGAGACCGTGAACCCGCAACGCGGTGAAGACGTTGAGCTGTCGGAGCGCGCGGATCGTCTCACCAACCTCGAAGACCTGCGGTTCGCGGCGGCGGCAGCGCACGACGCGCTGTCGTCAGAATCGGCCGATGAATCCCGCGACGTGCTGGGCTTGCTTACCTCGGCTCGGCGGCAAGTTGAGCGCGTGGCCGAGCACGACGCTGCGCTCGCACCGATCGCCGAGGGGTTGGCGGCGGCATCCTTCACCATTACTGAACTGTCGGCGCAGCTCTCGAGCTATCTTTCGGGACTCGACGCCGACGGCGCGCGAGAGCTGGAGATCGTGCAGAACCGACGGGCCGACCTGAGCGTGCTGGCGCGAAAATTCGGTCCGACGCTGGATGACGCGATCGACTACCTCACCTCGGGGAGCGGTCGACTGCTCGAGCTCGACAACGACTCAACCCGGATCGAGAGCCTGCGAGCCGAGGTCGAAGCGGATCGGGCCAGTGTCATTGAGCTGGCCGAGAAACTCACCGAGGTTCGGCGCGCGAACGCCACTCGCCTTTCTGAGCAGGTCACCGCGGAGATCGCCGCGCTGGCGATGCCGGCGGCAGTGGTGACGGTCAGCGTGGAGGATCGGCCGGACTACACCCTGACGGGCAAAGACCAGGTGTCGATTCTGCTGAAGCCGCATCCGGGGGCAGAGCCGCGCCCGATCAGCAAAGGGGCCTCGGGAGGAGAGCTGTCGCGGGTTATGCTCGCGATCGAGGTCGTGCTTGCCGGCACCGATCCCGTGCCGACATTCGTGTTCGACGAGGTCGACGCGGGGGTCGGAGGAGCGAGCGCCACCGAGATCGGTCGGCGACTGGCGAAGCTCGCGC
>JANOED010000171.1:0-6173 GCA_031413035.1 Leifsonia sp.
CCCACTCGTCGCCGACCTGCGCGTCGTCGTGCGGAGTCTCCGCCGCCGCGCGGGCGTCGCGGCTCGCGTTGTGGCGACGGTGCTGCCGCGCTCCCTCGTGGTGACGTGGTTGCCGCAGCTGGTCAGTCGTCCGAGCTCAGCGCAATGACCGGCCGGCCGGTCGTCGGGTTCACGAGCACGGTGGCTCGCACCCCGTAGACCTCGTGGATGAGTTCCGGCGTAAGGGTCGTGCCCGTCGGACCTGCCGCGACGACTCGCCCACCCCGAAGAACGATCACGTTGTCGGAGTAGCTGGCGGCTAACCCTAGATCGTGCAGGGCGGCGAGCACGGTTGCCCCGGAGCCTGCCAACTCGCCCAACAACCCCAGCACCTCAAGCTGTGCGCCGATGTCGAGGTGGTTGGTCGGCTCATCGAGCAGCAGCAGTCGCGGCTCCTGCGCGAGCGCGCGGGCGAGCATGACCCGCTGCCGCTCGCCGCCGGAGAGGGTCGCGAAGTCGCGATCGGCTAGACCCGAGACACCGGCGACGACCATGGCGCGCTCGACGACGGGATCGTTGCCGTCCCCGGCCCAGAGTGACTGGTGCGGGAGGCGGCCGAGAGCGACGACCGAGGTGACGGGCATCGTGAGTTCGGTCGCGGCATCCTGCTCGACCAAGGCGGCGAGGCGCGCGCGCTGCCGGCGAGGCATGTTGATGAGGTTGCGGCCCTCGAACTCGACAGTTCCCTCGTCGGGCCGCTCGACCACTGAGAGCGCCCGAAGCAGCGTCGACTTTCCTGAACCGTTCGGTCCGATCAGCGCGGTGAGCGCCCCAGCCGTTACCTCGCAGCTGACCCCGTCGATCAGCAGCGTGTCGCCGGCTGTGACGGTCACCCGGCCCGCGGAAAGCCCGCCCGAGCTCACGCCAGCCGCACTCACGCCAACCCCCGTCGCCGAGCCAGAATCACAGCGAACACCGGCGCGCCGATCAGCGCGGTGACAATGCCGACCGGAAGCTCACGCGGATCGAACGCGGTGCGGGCGAGGGTGTCGACCCACACCAGGAAAATCGCGCCGCCGAGCGCCGACAGCGGCAGCAGCGCGCGGTGTCCGGAACCGACCAGCAACCGCACTGCGTGCGGCAGCACTAGCCCGACGAATCCGATGGCCCCCGAGACCGAGACCATCGCCCCGGTCAACAGGGCGGATGCCACGAGCAGCCCCCACCTCGTCGCCGACACGTTCACGCCCAACGCCGCGGCCGCAACATCCCCGAAGGCGAACGCGTCGAGCAGCCTCCCGGTCGCGAGGATCACCCCGCCCGCGACGACGAGACCGGTGGCCGCGATCGCGACTTCGGGCCACCGGGCACCAGCGAGCGAGCCGAGCAGCCAGCCGAGGATCTGGCGGTAGGAGTCGCCGGTGACCGTCCAAAAGATCACCAAGCTGGTGATCGCCGAGGCCAGTGCAGACACGGCGATGCCCGCGAGAACGGTTCGACTCGGGGTGATGCGACCGAGCGAGCTCGCGAGCAGCAGGGTGAGCCCGAGGGCGGCGAGCGACCCGAGGAAGGCGGCGAGTGGCAGCAGCACCGCAAGGCCAAGTAGCAGCACAGAGACCGCCCCGAGAGATGCTCCCGACGACAGCCCCAGCAGGTATGGGTCGGCGAGCGGATTGCGCGTGATCGCCTGCATGACGACGCCGGCGAGGGCCAGCCCCGCGCCGACGACGGCAGCAGTCAGCACGCGCGGCAGCCGCAGCTCCCACACGATGCCGTCGCGCAGCGGCGGCAACGGGTTCACCCCGACACCCAGATGACTAAGAATCGAGGCCCAGACCTCGTCGAAGCGGATGTCGGCCGGACCGATCGTGACGGCAACCGTCACCGAGGCCACAAGCAGCAGCCCGAGCCCGGCGGCCCACAGCCAGACGCGGCTACGGCCCATCTAGTACGTCCAGTTGGTCGCGCAGCGACTCTGCCGCCTCGACCGAGCGCACTCCCGCCTCAGTCGCGGCGAACGGCACGATGAGGTATCGCCCGAACTGTACTGCGGTGAGCCCCGCAGTGGCAGGGTTCGACTCGAGCATCGCGATCTTCGACTCTGCGGTGTTCCACGTGGCGTCGACCAGCACGATGACGTCGGGGTCGGCGTCGACCACGACCTCCCAGTTCAGCGGCGCCCACGAGCCCTCGACGTCGCCGGCGATGTTGGTCAGTCCGAGGGTCTCGAGCACGAGTTGTGGCGCGCCGAGTCCGGCTCCGACGTAGGGGGTGTCGGCGCCGGAGGAGTACCAGAGGGCCGTGCGGCCGAGCCCGGGCTGGGCGGCGAGCAGGGCATCCACCCTCTCCTGCTGGTCGGTGATGAGCGCGGTCGCGTCGACCCTGAAGATCGAGGCCACCTCGGTGATCTCGGCGAAGACGGCGTCCCAGGTGAGCTTTGGCGGCGCGACAGACCGGCACGCCGACGGGGCAACGTAGGTGTTCACGCCAAGGCTCTGAAGCTCGGGTCGCTCGCCGACCCCGTCGGCCGAGAAGTTCGACTCCCAGCCGGCGTAGATCAGGTCGGGTTCGAGTTCGAGGGCAACCTCGGCGCTCGGTACCTGCTCCGAGATCGACGGGATGCCCGCTGCCGAGCTCGCGAACTCGTCGGGCACCGGTCCGTCTTGGAACGCGGTCCCAACGATGCGATCACCGACTCCGAGCGCGAGCAGCAGCTCGGTTGTTGAGCTCTTGATGGTGACAACGCGCTCCGGGGCCGAGTCAAAGGTCACCTCGACGCCGCAATTGTCGACCGTGACCGCAGCCGTGTCGGGCGTCGGGGTTGGGGTGCTCTGCGCGCCGGTGAGGCTCAGGCTCGAGCAGCCCGACAGGGCAAGGGTCGAGACGAGTACGGTCGAGACGAGTGCAAGCGGCAGACCGCGGCGGGCGAGGGTGGGGCGTGACATGGGGTTCCTTCGTCAGGAGAGTGGGCTGTCGGCACGCGCAGCAAAAGCTGACGTCAACCGACCAGCCGCCCCAAGTCAAGGGCGACGAACCACGCCATACGCGGCGCACGGGTCGTATCGACCAGCCTAGCCTTTACAAGGCCCGGGCAGCGGTGGCCAGCGCCCCGGCGATCGAATCGACGTCGTCTGCAACCAGTCCGACAGTCACCCGCACGTGCGGCTCGCAGACGCCCAGTTGAAAAGGCGTGCCCGGCGCAACCTGAATACCTGCAGCCGCCAGACTCACCGTCGCCGCCCGTTCATCGGCAACCGCCAACCAGCCGTTGAGCCCGTCGCCGGGGAGCATCGGCACTCCGGCCCTCGCCATCGCCTCGGCGAACGAGGCCTGCCGTGCCGCGTAGACGCGACGCGCTTCGGCGATCTTGGCGACGGCATCCGGGTTGGTCAAAAGGTCGAACAGCACCGACTGGATCATGCGGCTCGTCCAGCCGGGGCCGAGAAGCCGTTGCGAGATGACCCGCTCGACGAGTTCGCGCGGGCCGCCGAGCGCGCCGATACGGAGGTCGGGTCCGTGGGACTTCGAGAAACTGCGCACGTGCAGCACCCGTTCGGGGATCCACGCCGCAAGGCTCACCACGGGCGCGGTGGCGATTGACCCCGAATGGTCGTCTTCGATCACGATCGCCCGCGGGGCCATGCGGCTGCGACGCAGAATGGATGCCAGTCGCTCAGCCCGCTCCGCCGTCATCGAGACCCCGCTCGGGTTGTGGGCGCGGGGCTGCAGCAGAACGACGGTGGGTGCGTGAGCCAGGGCGGCGCTGAACTGCTCGGGGAGCATCCCTTCGTCATCGAGCTCTACCCCGATGGCTTCGAGACCGTAGTGATCAATCAAGTCCGCGAACGGCGGGAAGGTCGGGTTCTCAATGACGATGCGATCGCCGAAGTGGATGATGCTCGCGAGCGCGCGGTCGATCGCGTCGAGAGCTCCGTTCGTCACCGTGAGCGACTCGGTTGCGGCGGGCCACGAGTCCCTCAGCAGGTCGTGCAGTTCGGGGATATCGGGCTTCTGCAGGTAGTTTGCCGTGTCTGCGCGGCCCGAGAGCCGACCGAGCGATGCCATCAGGTCGGGCAGGAGGGCCGGGTCAGGGGTTCCGCGGGAGAGATCGAGTCGACCGCTGGCATCACCCTCCATGCCGCGGTAGCGCAGGGGCAACCAGTCGCGCGGCGCCGAGCGAACGACACTTCCGCTGCGGCCACGACTGAGGATCAGGCCGTTGGCAGACAGTGTCTGCCAGGCGTGGCTGACGGTCGCCGGGCTCACTCCGAGATCGGCCGCGAGTGCCCGCACGGTCGGCAGCCGATCGCCGGGGGCTAGGTCACCGCTCGTGATGAGGCGCGCAATACCGGCTGCGATGCCGTGCGGGGTGGGCTGCTCGATGGCGAGGGCTACCGACTTCATGCGAACCGCCGTAGATTTCGTTTGGAGAGACGTAACGTTCGAGAAATGTTTAGGCCTCAGAATAACAAAAAGCCTCAGCGAGGAGAGCATTGAAATGACGACAGTTCGCGCAGCACTAACCCAAACGACCTGGACCGGTGACAAAGAGTCGATGCTCGACAAGCACGAGCAGTTCGCGCGGGACGCCGCAGCCGCCGGTGCGCAGGTCATCTGCTTCCAAGAGCTCTTCTACGGCCCGTATTTCGGTATCACCGAAGACAAGAAGTACTACGCCTACGCCGAGCCGGCCGATGGGCCGATCGTGCAGCGCTTCGCGAAGCTCGCGAAAGAACTGAACATGGTCATGATCCTTCCGATCTACGAGGAGGACATGCCGGGTGTTTATTACAACAGCGCAGTTATCGTGGATGCCGACGGCACGATCCTCGGCAAGTATCGCAAACACCACATCCCGCACCTCGACCGGTTCTGGGAGAAGTTCTACTTCCGCCCCGGCAACATGGGCTACCCGGTATTCAAGACCGCAGTAGGCCCGATCGGCCTCTACATCTGTTACGACCGCCACTTTCCCGAGGGATGGCGCGAGCTCGGCCTCAACGGCGCCGAGATGGTGTTCAACCCGAACGCCACCAAGCCGGGGCTTTCCAACCGGCTCTGGGAGGTCGAGGGTCCGGCTGCCGCGGTCGCCAACGGCTACTTCGTGCTCCAGCCAAACCGCGTCGGCAAGGAAGACAACGAGTACGGTGACCTCGCCGTGGACTTCTATGGCACCAGCCAAGTCATCGACCCGCGCGGTAACTTCGTCGGCGAGCGCGGCTCGGGCGACAGCGAGGAGCTTCTCATCCGCGACCTGGACATGGACATGATTCGCCAGATGCGCGATGACTGGCAGTTCTACCGCGACCGTCGTCCGGAGTCGTACACGTCGATCCCGAAGCCGTAGTAAGGAGAGCGCCATGACAACAACCCTCATCACCGGTGGCACGGTTGTCACCGCAACCGGTAGCTCAAGGGCCGATGTGCTTGTCGACGGCGAGACGATCGTCGGTGTTCTCACGCCCGGATCCGTTCTGCTTGGCTCGGACCTCACTTCGACTGTGGATCGGGTCATCGATGCCACGGGCAAGTATGTGATCCCCGGGGGTGTCGACGCGCACACGCACATGGAGTTGCCGTTCGGCGGCACCGCAGCGTCCGACACCTTCGAAAGCGGAACCCGCGCAGCCGCACACGGCGGCACCACGACGATCATCGACTTCGCGGTGCAGACCTACGGCCAGCGGGTCATGGACGGTCTGGCCGCGTGGCACGGGAAAGCCGCCGGCAACTGCGCGATCGACTACGGGTTCCACCAGATCATCGGCGAGGTCAACGACGACTCGCTCGACGCCATGACGAAGCTCCCCGACGAGGGAATCTCGAGCTTCAAGCTCTTCATGGCCTACCCGGGTGTCTTCATGTCGGATGACGCGCAGGTCTTTAGGGCGATGCAGGTCTCGGCTCAGACCGGGATGATGACGATGATGCACGCCGAGAACGGCCCGGTCATCGACGTCATGGTCAAGCAACTCCTCGCACAGGGCAAGACCGACCCGTACTTCCACGGGGTCGCTCGCGCCTGGCAGATGGAGGAGGAAGCCACCCACCGAGCGATCATGCTCGCTCATGTCACGGGAGCGCCCCTCTACGTGGTGCACGTCTCCGCGAAGCAGGCGGTCGAGCAACTCGCCGCCGCCCGCGACATCGGTCAGAACGTCTTCGGCGAGACCTGCCCGCAGTACCTCTACCTC
>JANOED010000172.1:0-7229 GCA_031413035.1 Leifsonia sp.
TCCACGGCGCGCCGCGACTCGTGGCAACGCAGTACCTAGCAGCGTCATGAGATCGGGTTAGGCTGAAGAACATGGCCCGCATTGGCGAAAGCGCTGATCTCCTCAAGTGTTCCTTCTGTGGCAAGAGCCAGAAGCAGGTTCAGCAGCTCATCGCTGGCCCCGGCGTGTACATCTGTGACGAATGCGTCGAACTGTGCAACGAGATCATCGAAGAGCGCCTAGCCGAAGCCGGCGAAGAGGTGTCGAGCGAATTCGACCTACCCAAGCCGCGCGAGATCTACGCCTTCCTCGAGGAGTACGTCATCGGCCAGGAGCAGGCCAAGCGTGCCCTCTCGGTCGCGGTCTACAACCACTACAAGCGTATTCGTGCCCGCAACACGATCACCGCGGCGGACGCGGTCATCGATGACGTCGAGATCGCGAAGAGCAACATCCTCCTGATCGGGCCGACCGGGTGCGGCAAGACCTATCTCGCCCAGACCCTCGCGAAGCGCCTCAACGTGCCATTCGCGGTTGCGGATGCCACGGCGCTGACCGAAGCCGGCTACGTCGGTGAAGACGTCGAGAACATTCTGCTCAAGCTCATCCAGGCAGCGGACTACGACGTCAAGCGCGCCGAGACCGGCATCATCTACATCGACGAGATCGACAAGATCGCCCGCAAGGCGGAGAACCCGTCGATCACCCGCGACGTGTCGGGGGAGGGCGTGCAGCAGGCGCTGCTCAAGATCCTCGAGGGAACTGTGGCCTCCGTTCCGCCGCAGGGCGGTCGCAAGCACCCGCATCAGGAGTTCATCCAAGTCGACACGACCAACGTGCTCTTCATCGTGGCCGGAGCATTCGCGGGGCTTGAGGAAATCATCTCCCAGCGCGCCGGCAAGAAGGGTATCGGGTTCGGTGCCCCCCTGCACAGCAAGGGCGACGACGTAAACCTCTTCAGCGAGGTGCTGCCGGAAGACCTGCACAAGTTCGGTCTGATCCCCGAGTTCATTGGTCGCCTACCTGTGGTCGCGACGGTCACGCAGCTCGACCAGGTCGCGCTGATGGACATTCTGACGACTCCGCGCAATGCGCTCGTGCGTCAGTACCAGCGCATGTTCGAGATCGACGGGGTCGAACTCGACTTCGATCACGACGCCCTCGAGGCGATCGCCGACCTTGCCGTGCTGCGGCAGACCGGTGCGCGTGGCCTCCGCGCGATCATGGAAGAAGTGCTCGGGCCGATCATGTTCGACGTGCCTTCTGACGATCAAGTTGCTCGTGTCGTTGTCACCCGGGCCGCAGTCCTCGAGAACGCTGCGCCCACGATCGTGCCGCGCAAGGCACCGCGTGCGGAGAAGTCCGCCTAGTGGCTCCGGGCCGACCGCTTGTGGTCGAGGCTGCCTGAACTTCGTGCCGACGCTCTTCCACCCCATCCTCGCAGGGTTCATCGCCGCCGTCAGTGGCTTCGCCACGTCGTTCGTCGTCGTTCTGGCGGGCCTCGCTGCGGTGGGAGCAACCCCGGGCCAGGCCAGCTCAGGGCTCTTCGCGCTCTGCATCGCGATCGCAATCACGAGCGTCATCGCGGCGCTCGTGCTGCGGGTGCCGCTGGCGATCGCCTGGTCGACACCGGGTGCTGCGGTCCTTCTCGGCACGAGTGGGGGCGCGATCCGATTCTCGGATGCGATCGGCGCATTTCTCATTAGCGCTGCGCTCATGGTGCTCTCCGGCCTATGGAGGCCGCTCGGACGCGCGATCGTCGCGATCCCACGTCCGCTTGCAACGGCAATGCTCGCTGGAGTGCTTCTGCCGATCTGTCTCAGCCCGGTCGAGGCAGTCGCGACCATTCCGCTACTCGCCGGGCCAGTGGTGCTCGTGTGGCTCGTGCTTTTCAGGCTCGCTCCGCGCTGGGCGGTTCCTGCGGCGATGCTCACCGCGGTCGTGGCCGTCATTGCCGTTGCTGGCACCGACTGGATACGGGCCGATGCCGTGGTGCCGAGACTTGAGTTCGTCGCCCCCACCTTCGACTTGCTGACAATCATTTCGCTCGGAATCCCTCTATTCATCGTCACGATGGCGGGCCAGAACGTGCCGGGGTTCGCGGTGCTGACAACGTACGGCTACCCGACGCATCACCGTTTCGCGCTGGTGAGCACTGGACTAGGGTCAGCGGCGGGCGCACTGTTTGGGGCGCACGCCATCAATCTCGGTGCGATCACGGCCGCGATGATGGTGGCGCCCGAGTCGCACCCCGATCCCGCTAAGCGCTGGGTGGCGACGTTGACGAATGGCCTTGCGTACATCCCCCTCGGTCTCGTGGCCGCGCTCGCGGGCGCCCTTGTCACGGTGGCGCCGACGATCCTCATCACTGCGGTCGCCGGACTCGCCGTGCTCGGGACGCTCATCACCAGCATCGTTGCGGCCCTCGAAGACCCCCGTCATCGCATCTCGGCGATCGTCACGTTCCTTGTCGTTGCATCGGGGATCGTCGTTCTCGGTATCGGGTCGGCGTTCTGGGGGCTTCTCGTGGGCGGTATCGTCATGGCATGGCTGGGGTGGCGGTCGCGACGAGCACAGCCAGCGGCAGAAGAGCCCGCGACACAAGACAGCGAGTGACCTAGGCTGACGGCATGTCAGAGCCGAGCCGAACACCCGCTGCCGCGACGGTGAACCCCGGAATCCTCAAAGATCTGCGACGAATCGCGATCATCTTCATTATCGTCTCACTGTCGCTCACCGCTCTGGTCGGTATCGTGACGCTGCTTACGGCGAGCTTCGGTGAAGTGCAGGCCAAGGTCATTCTGACTACTCTCCTGGTGGCCGGCTTCAGCGTCACCGCGCTTTGCCACCTCGCCGTGGTCGGCCGCGCCTTGCGCATTGTCGGTTTCGTCGGTATCGGTATGTCACTACTCGCCCTAATCACCGGCACAGTGCTCATCTGGGGAAGCTGGGACAACTGGAACGGAGGGTGGGACGAGCTGCTCAAAGCCTTTGCGGTTGCCGCGATCCTCGCTGTGAGCCTTGCGCACGCGAACTTGCTCCTACTGCTCGAGGGCCGTCGCAGTGTTGTCGTGAGGGTCGGACTGTACGTGACGGTAGCGATGATCGGGCTGCTTGCGCTCTTGATCATCCTGCCGATCGTCACTGAGGGCGAGATTCCGGGCGACAACGGCGAACCGTACTTCCGGTTCCTCGGTGTCGTCGCGATCCTCGACGCGCTCGGCACCATTGTGCTGCCCGTCGTGGCTCGGTTCTCGCGAGTCGGTGAGGCGGTGGCTTCCGTCACCGTTCGCCTTCAGGGGGATGCCGCGGCGAAGGTAGCCCGCATCGCGCAGGCGAGCGGCTCGACCCATGCTGCAGTAGTGGAGGCCGCAGTGGCTGCCGCGCCGGAGCCTCAGCAGCAGCCCACCTAGTTCAGCCCGCGCCGATCGAGCAGCGGCTGGATGTCGGCGTCGCGGCCACGGAAGTCGCGGAACGCCTCGAGCGGATCCTTCGATCCACCCACCCCCAGCAGGCGCTCACGGAAGCGGTCCCCGTTCGCGCGGGTCAGCCCGCCGTTCTCCTTGAACCACTCGACGGTGTCGGCGTCGAGCACTTCGCTCCAGATGTAGGAGTAGTAGCCGGCGTCGTAGCCTCCCGAGAAGGTGTGCGCAAAGTAGGTACTCGAATAGCGGGTGGGTACGGCCGGATTGTCGAGCCCAGCACCGGCCAGAGCTGCGGCCTCGAATGCGGCAACATCGTCAACCTTCGCCTCTGCGCCCAGCGTGTGCCACGCCTGATCGAGAAGAGCTGCGGCGAGGTACTCGCTGGTAGCGAATCCCTCGTTGAAGGCACTCGACGCGGTGATCTTGTCGACGAACTCTTGAGGCATGCGCTCGCCGGTCTGGTGGTGCACTGCGTAGTTGGCCAGAACGTCGGGCCAGAGCATCCACATCTCGTTGACTTGGCTCGGGAACTCGACGAAGTCGCGGTAAGTGTTCGTTCCGGCGAACTTCGGGTAGGTGACTCGTGCGAACAACCCGTGCAGGGCGTGGCCGAACTCGTGGAACAGCGTGTTGACCTCGTCGTACGTCAGGAGCGTCGGCTCGCCTGCGGCCGGCTTCGGCACGTTCATATTGTTGGTGACAACGACCGGATGATCGAGCAGGGTGGACTGCGAAATGAGCGAGTTCATCCAGGCTCCGCCGCGCTTCGAGTCGCGGGTGTAGAGGTCGAGCGTGTACAGGCCGACGGGGGAGCCATCCTCGTTCTTCACCTCGAAGACGCGCACGTCTGGGTGGTACGCAACGAGGTCGTCGCGCTCGGTGAAGGTGATGCCGTAGAGCGCGGTAGCGGCGAAAAACACCCCGTTCTGCAGCACGCGCTCGGCCTCGAAGTAGGGACGCATGGCGACCTCGTCGACGTCGTACTTGGCCTGTCGGACCTTCTCTGAGTAGAACGCCCAGTCGTGCGCGTCGATCGGGTGCCCGGCCTGAGTTTCGAGGTCGACTTGCTCCTCGCGAGCGTTCTTCGCTGCTGGCACGGCGAGACGGTCGAGCATAGTCGCCACGTTCTGCGGGGTCTTAGCTGTCTCGTCGGCGATAACCCAGGCAGCGTGGGAATCGAACCCGAGCAGCTGTGCGCGTTCGGATCTCAGGCGGGTGATCTCCAGCACGAGTTCGGAGTTGTCCCACTCTCCGCCGCGGCCGCCGCGCGCGCGCGAGGCCGCCATGATGCGGGCACGTACCTCGCGGTTCGTCAGTGCCGAGAGAAACGGATGCCCGGTCGGTAGCACCAGCGTGACCAGGTACTTGCCCTCAAGCCCCCGCTCCTTCGCGGCCTCGGCGGCTGCAGAGATCTCGCCCGGCTCGAGCCCCTCGAGCTCCGACACGTCGTCGATCACGACGGCGAGGTCATTAGTGTCGGCCAGTAGGTTCTTCTCGAAGCGAGTCGTCAGGGTAGACAGTCGCTGGTTGAAGTCGCGCAGCTTGGCCTTCTCGGCCTCATCGAGTCCGGCTCCCGCGACGGTGAATTCGATGTAGCAGCGCTCGACCAGGTAGCGCGACTCTGCGTCGAGGTCGAGCCGGTCGAGTTGCTCGTGAATCGACGAGATTCGCCAATACAGCTGTGCGTCGAGCTTGATCGCGTCGGAGTGGGCGGCGAGCAGCGGCGCGATCTCCTCCTCGAGTTCGTTGGTGAATTCGGTGCTGTCGGCTGAGGACTTGTTGTAGAACACGTTCGCCACGCGCTCGAGGAGCTGACCGCTTCGCTCAAGGGGGATCATCGTGTTCTCGAAAGTGGGCAGGTCGCGCCGGCCGGTAATCGCGCCGATCTCCTCAAGTTGGTCGGCCATTCCCTTCTCGAACGCGGGCCGATAGTGCTCGTCACTGATGTCGGCGAAGGGCGGCATGCCGTACGGGAGAGTGCTCGGCTCGAAGAAGGGGTTGGTCATGACTGAAGCCTATTCTCGAAGAAGTACAAAGGTACTGCAGCAAACAGCTGCTTGCAAAGATTCAGTTGCAAAGACTTATTTGCAAAAGAACACTTGCAATGATATCTTTGCACTATGGCCGAGGACAACCAGCACCCCAACGAGCGCAAGCTCGACCTAGAGAGCCTCAAGGCGTTGGCGCACCCGATGCGCGTGCAGATTCTCGACGTGCTCTCGGTTCACGGACCGTTCACCGCGAGCGGGCTCGCCGAGCGGCTGGGCGAATCGAGTGGTGCAACCAGCTATCACCTCCGGCAGCTTGAACGTCACGGCTTCGTTCGTGAGGTCGAGGGTAGGGGCTCTGCTAAGGAGCGTTGGTGGGAGCGTGTTCCCGGGGGAATTGCGCTGTCACCGACAGACATCTCCGAGACCCCCGCCGGCAAAGAGGCCGTGGGGATGGTCATGCGCCTGTGGGAACACAACCGTGCCGCTCTGCTCCAAGACTTCGTCGACCGCGGGCTCGACGAATTTACCGTCGAGGTACTCGAGTCGTCGAACCTCGCCACAGCGAACATTCGCGCCACAACCGACCAGCTCAAGGCCCTGGTCGACTCGTGGGATGCCTGGGCGGCCGAGAATCTCGAACCCTTACGGGGTCGCGACGATCCCGGATCCCGACCTGTTCAAGTCCACTTCAATGCGTTCCCTGTCGTGGGTGGCGCACTGACTCCCGAAACGAAAGAAGCAGAACGATGACCACAAAATCCACCTCCCGCGAAGAGAACAGTCGACGCCTCGCGAACCAGCGGTCCGCCGCCGCTCGCCAGCACTCCTTTGCGCTGCTTGCCGCTCGAGTTCGTTGAGCTGACCAGCGTGCGAAGGTCAGTCGCCCTCTATGACGGTGACCTCACCTATCGCATTCACCCGAACTGTCGTACCGTCATCGAGTTCCACCACGGGTCGGCCCTCAAGCCAGGTCAGTGTCCAGCGCCAGCCATCTTTGGGGATGCTGGTGAGCGAATCTTCCACGCCCCGGATCGCCGAACGCACCGACTCATCGAGCCGGGCCGGAGGCTCGTCTCCGACGTTCCACCGCGTGCCGAGTTGCATTGTCAGAGTCCGATCTCGTAGGTGACCCACGTGGTGCGCTTAGCGAGCCGGTCGTAGACGCGCTGCGCGCGGGAGTTGTCCGCAGCGGTGATCCAGCGCAGCGTGCCGCCCGGTGTCTCGGCCCGGGCCAGCGACGTGAGGTGCTGAATCAAGTCGGTTGCTGTGCCGGCGCCACGGGCATCCGGGTCGACATAGAGGTCATCGAGAAACCAGTCGCGGCCGCCCGTGAAGGTGTCGGGGTGTGAGCGATAGTGTGCGAACCCAACGAGGGCTCCGTCTAGGTCTGCCACGAGGGCATCGACACCGGACTCCGGCTCCAGCAGGAGTGACCACACGCGATCGATCACGTCAGAGCTGAACTCGGTCTCGTAGAAGACTCCGTAGGCAAGAAACAGCGGCTCCCACATCATGCGATCCTGCGTCGCAATGGGCCGGATCACTCTGCCACCTCCGGGATCTCGGCCAGAACGATATCGCGAACCTCGATGGTGTCTGCCACCTCGAAGCCCAGATCGGCGATCCTGCCGACAGCGCGGAGATCGGCGAGGCCCCCTTCGAGCAACGCCGGCCCAGCAATAAGTGCAGACAACACGTCAGTCTTTTGGGATGCCTTGGCGTCTGTCTTCGCTCTCCGAATGCCGATGAGCGCCTCGCTTACCAGCGCGAGCAGCCCGGTCGGCACCGAGTCAACCCCCGTGTCTGCTGCGGTCGGCCAAGGTGCTGTGTGTAC
>JANOED010000173.1:0-9264 GCA_031413035.1 Leifsonia sp.
GCTGGAATTCCACCGACTCTCGTCGGACCAGAACTGTTTTTCCAGTGTTTTTACTTCAGCGTGCTTAACTTTTCGTTCTTTGGCTACGGTGACATTATACCTGCTCATATTCCGTCAAAGATTGTGATGCTGCCTCCACACCCAAGCGAATGTCGCGCTGCCGTGGAGCGAGATCGACTTCGACTTCATGAACCTCAATCAGGCTGCACACGGTGACCGCGAGCACGCGTACATCCTGAGCAGGATGTCGGTGCCCCGCAAGACCGTCGTCGGGCACGCGAGCAATCCGGCGGTGACCAGTTCAATCGGCACGTGGTCGCGCGCCGCCTCGGGCTGGGCCGCAGCCCGCTCGATGAAGCTCGCCCGCTTCGGCGACAACATGCGCTACGTCGCCGTTACCGAGGGTGACAAGACCGAGGCCGAGATTCGCTTCGGTGTGCAAGTCAACACCTGGGGCGTCAACGAACTCGCCGATGCGGTGCACGCGGCATCCGAGTCAGACATTGACGCTCTGGTCGCCGAGTACGAGGCGACCTACGATGTGGTTCCCGAGCTGCGCCCGGGATCCGACCGTCACGAGTCACTACGCTACGGTGGCGCAATCGAGCTCGGCCTTCGGTCGTTCCTCGAAGCTGGAGGCTTTTCCGCGTTCACCACCAGCTTCGAGGATCTCGGAGCCTTGAGGCAGCTCCCGGGCCTCGCCGTTCAGCGGCTCATGGCCGACGGCTACGGCTTCGGCGCCGAGGGCGACTGGAAGACGGCGATCCTCGTGCGCGTCGCTGCCGTCATGGGTTCGGGCCTCTCGGGCGGCGCATCCCTCATGGAGGACTACACCTACCACCTCACGCCCGGCGAGGAAAAGATCCTGGGCGCCCACATGCTCGAGGTCAGCCCGTCGCTGACGACCGCCAAGCCCACTCTCGAGATTCACCCGCTGGGCATTGGTGGCAAGGAAGACCCGGTGCGTCTGGTCTTCACCGCCGATTCCGGCCCCGCAGTGGTGGTCGCGCTGAGCGACATGCGCGACCGGTTCCGGCTCGTCGCCAACGTCGTCGAAAACGTGCCACTGGACGAGCCCATGCCGAAGCTCCCGGTCGGCCGCGCGGTCTGGAAGCCCGCGCCCGACTTCGCCACGAGTGCGGCCTGCTGGCTCACAGCTGGCGCTGCTCACCACACTGTCATGTCGACCGCAGTAGGAGTGGATGCCTTCCGCGACTTCGCCGACATGGCCGGCGCCGAACTGCTCGTCATTGACGAGACAACGACGCTGCGCGACTTCCAAAAAGAGGTGCGCTGGAACGCGGCCTACTACCGGCTGGCAGCGGGAATCTAGCGGCTCCTCCGTGTGGTGCACTCGGTCGCCGAGTGCATAATGGTACGAGAATGTGAACGTACACAAGCAATGGAGCGCGGACGAGCCAGATGGAAACAGAGAAGGTTCGTGCACCCAACATCCGCGACGTTGCTCGTCTCGCCGGAGTGTCGTATCAGACCGTTTCGCGGGTACTCAATGAGCACCCGAGTATTCGCGAGACGACCAAACAGCGCGTTCTCGATGTCATCAGTGAGATCGGCTACCGCCCCAATCAGGCTGCCAGGGCGCTCGTCACCAGCCGGTCGCGCACGATCGGCGTACTCACCGCGCAGAACGCCTACTACGGTCCGACGACCAGCGTCACGGCGATCGAACACGCGGCGCGCGAGGCGGGCTACCGTATAACTGTAACGAGCATCGCGTCGAGCGAGTACCCGTCGATAAAGGCCGCACTCGATCACCTGCTCACTCAGGCGGTCGAGGCGCTCGTGGTTATTGCGCCACAGGTTCGAGTCTTGGAGGCGATCCGCGAACTTGACATCACGGTGCCGTACGTCACCTTGCAGAATGCCAACGTCGGCGACTCGGCGCACAGCATGTCCGTCGACCAGCTGGCCGGTGCACGCATGGCCACTCAGCACCTGATTGACCTCGGCCACACGGAGATCATGCATATCTCGGGTCCGCAAGACTGGATCGAGGCCGAAGCGAGGATGCAGGGCTATCTCGATGCGATCAACGCTGCCGACCTTCGAACCCGCGCGCCCATTCTCGGTGACTGGAGCGCCCACTTCGGGTACTACGCCGGGCTGGAGTTGCTTCGGTTCCGTGACTTTACTGCGCTGTTCGCGAGCAACGACCAGATGGCACTCGGCTTCATGCACGCGTGTTGGGACTCGGGGCTAGATGTGCCGGGCGACATTAGCGTGGTGGGCTTCGATGACATCCCCGAGGCGGCACACTTCTTTCCACCCCTGACAACGGTCCGCCAGAACTTCGCCGAGATCGGGCGGCGCGCAGTGTCGTTGCTGTTGTCGGAGTTGCAGGGCGCCCCCGTCGACCACGCGCAGATAACCCCCGAACTCGTGGTTCGTCGTTCTACCGCGCCCCCGCAATAGCGATCGTGATCAATCGGTGATCTGCGGACTTGACAGATGTGACCGTTTCGCGTGTAATCTGATCTCCGTTATGTGAAACGGTCACATCCGAGTCACATCGCGGGCACCCCCAGCCACCAGCAGTCGAACCCCCAGACGATGGAGTCGAAGTGAGCGCGTTCAGCCCCGAGGTCGAGGTCGCCATCGCGCGAACTCGCGAAGAGGTTGCGGCACTTCACCACGAACTGGTTCGCAATGGTCTTGTCACGTGGACCGGTGGCAACGTTTCGGGTCGCGTTCTTGGAGCAGACGTCTTCGTCATTAAGCCGAGCGGCGTCGCGTACGACGAGTTGAGCCCGGAAAACATGATCGTCTGCAGCCTTGACGGCAAGGTCATCGAAGACACTCCGGGCAGCGAACGCGGCCCGTCGAGCGACACGGCGGCACACGCCTACGTCTATCGCCACATGGCGCACGTTGGTGGTGTCGTGCACACCCACTCCCCCTACGCGACCGCGTGGGCGGCGCGTGGCGAGGCGATCCCTTGCGTGCTCACAGCGATGGCAGACGAGTTCGGCGGCGATGTTCCGGTCGGTCCTTTTGCGATCATCGGCGATGATTCCATCGGTCGGGGAATCGTCGAGACGCTGTCTAACCACCGTTCGCGTGCGGTGCTGATGCAGAACCACGGACCGTTCACGATTGGTTCCGATCCACGTGACGCGGTCAAGGCCGCGGTCATGGTCGAGGATGTCGCGCGCACGGTGCACTTCGCGCGCGCCGGCGGACCCCTGATTCCCATTGCTCAAGACGCGATCGACGCACTGTTCGAGCGCTACCAAAACGTTTATGGCCAAGTGGCCGAGGGAGCACTCTCGTGAGTGCCTCTCGCGTGACCGAACACACAAGCTCCCCGGGACTCGTTCCGGTCAGAGGCCCGATCTTCATGGACGAGATCGGGAGACACGCACCACAACCGACAATCAAGTCCATCAATCGAAAGGAAACACAGTGAAGAAGAGGACAATTCTGTCCCTCGTTGCTGCTGGCGCCATGGTTGCAGGCCTCGCGGCCTGCGCACCGGCTGCTGACAGCGGAACCGGCGGCGAAGGCGGCCTTATCGGTGTTGCAATGCCCACGAAGTCGTCCGAGCGGTGGATCGCCGATGGCGACGCGCTCAAGGCGGCCCTCGAGGAGCAGGGCTTCACCGTTGACCTCCAGTACGCAGAGGACGACATCCCCACCCAGGTCAGCCAGGTCGAGAACATGATCACCAAGGGTGCTAAGGCCCTGATCATCGCCGCGATCGACGGCACCACGCTCACGAGCGTTCTGCAGGAGGCCGCTGACGGTGGCATCCCAGTCATCGCTTACGACCGCCTCATCCGTGACTCGGAGAACGTGGACTACTACGCCACGTTCGACAACTTCCTCGTCGGCCAGCAGCAGGCGTGGACCCTCCTCAACGGCCTCGGCTTGACCGACCTCGAGGGCGCTGCCCTTGCGGACGCTCCTGCCGGACCGTTCAACATCGAGCTGTTCGCAGGTTCGCTCGACGACAACAACGCCTTCTTCTTCTTCAACGGCGCAATGGACATTCTCCAGCCGCTGATCGATGATGGAACGCTCGTCGTCAAGTCGGGTCAGGTCGACATCGAGCAGGCCGCAACGCTGCGCTGGGATGGCGAAGTTGCCCAGAGCCGCATGGAGGACCTCCTCACTGCGAACTACTCTGACGGCAGCAAGGTCAACGCTGTTCTGAGCCCGTACGACGGCCTGTCGCGCGGAATCATTTCGGCACTCACCGACGCCGGTTACACGGTGGGCGAGGGCTGGCCGATCATCTCCGGTCAGGACGCTGAGATCGACTCGGTCAAGGCAATCCTCGCAGGCGAGCAGTTCGCGACCATCTTCAAGGACACTCGCGAGCTCGCGAAGGTCGCTGCAGGTATGGCGATTGCGCTCCTCGAGGGCACCGAGCCCGAGGTCAACGACACCACCACGTACGACAACGGTGTGAAGGTTGTTCCTTCCTACCTGCTCGGACCGGTTCCGGTTGTCAAGGAGAATGTAGAGTCCGCGCTGGTTGACACCGGCTACTGGACCGCTGCGGAGCTCGGCCTCTAACCAGACCGAGAATCACAGAGATTCACCACGCGCTGGTGGTGGGGAGGAGCAATCTTCCTCACCACCAGCGCTCTCCAGCTACTAGCCTCCCTATAGTGGAAACCCCCCAGTAAAGCCCAACAAGGAAGTCGGCTAAAGAAGTGACAACGAACATCCTGGAGATGCGGTCTATCACCAAGACCTTTCCCGGTGTCAAGGCCCTGCAGAATGTGACCCTCGAGGTCTCTCGTGGTGAGATCCACGCAATCTGCGGTGAGAACGGCGCTGGTAAGTCCACCCTGATGAAGGTGTTGTCCGGGGTGTACCCGCACGGCACCTACGAGGGCGACATCGTCTTCGAGAACGAGGTCGTTGAGTTCCGCGACATCCGCGACTCCGAAGCCAAGGGCATCGTTATCATCCACCAGGAGCTCGCTCTGAGCCCCTACCTCTCGATCGCCGAGAACATCTTTCTTGCCAACGAGGTGAAGGGGCCGCTCGGCCTCATCGACTGGAACAAGACGAATACCGAAGCGGTCAAGCTGCTCGCTCGCGTGGGACTCAAAGAAGACCCCCTGACGAAGATCCGCGACATCGGAGTGGGAAAGCAGCAGCTCGTCGAGATCGCGAAGGCGCTGTCCAAGCGCGTCAAGCTGCTAATTCTTGACGAGCCGACTGCGGCTCTCAATGACGACGATTCAGACCATCTGCTCGACCTGATCTTGCACCTCAAGGAGCAGGGCATCACGTCGATCATCATCAGCCACAAGCTCAACGAGATCAAGAAGATCGCCGACTCGGTGACCGTCCTCCGTGACGGCAAGACAATCGAGACCATTGCCAAGAAGGACGTCACCGAAGAGCGCATCATTAAAGACATGGTGGGCCGCGACCTCGAGCACCGGTATCCGGATCACACTCCCCACATCGGCGAGGAGATCCTGCGGGTCGAGAACTGGACAGCCCACCACCCTCAGGATCCGAACCGGGTGATGGTCGACAACGTGAGCCTCAACGTGCGCCGCGGTGAGATCGTCGGCATCGCAGGACTAATGGGCGCAGGCCGTACCGAGTTCGCTATGAGCCTCTTCGGGCGCAGTTACGGCAGCCGGATCTCGGGCAAGGTCTTCAAGAACAACGAGGAGATTCAGACCCGGAATGTCGCTGAGGCGATCGAGAACGGCATCGCGTACGCCACCGAGGACCGCAAGATGTACGGTCTCAACCTCATCGAAGACATCAAGCGCAACATCTCGATGGCATCTCTGGGCAAACTCTCGAGCGCCGGACTCGTGAACGACAACGAGGAATACAAGGTCGCCAACGAGTACCGTAAGTCGATGAACATCAAGGCGCCTTCGGTGCTGTCGAAGACCGGCAAGCTCTCAGGAGGCAACCAGCAGAAGGTTGTGCTGTCGAAGTGGATCTACTCCGACCCCGAGGTGCTGATTCTGGATGAACCGACCCGCGGTATCGACGTCGGCGCCAAGTACGAGATCTATACGATCATCAACCGACTGGCGAGCGAGGGCAAGGGCGTCATCGTGATCTCCTCGGAGTTGCCCGAACTCCTCGGAATCTGCGACCGCATCTACGCGATCTCCGAGGGTCGGATCACCGGGGAACTCCCGATCGAGCAGGCAAACCCCGAAGCGCTCATCAAACTCATGACCATGGAAACGCCCCGCTAGCGGGCCCCACAGCAACCCCACACCACGGGCAACCCCACAAGGAGCATCCAGAAAAATGACTGACAACAACGACCTCGTCGAGAAGGTGGGTCCCGCACCGTCGCGGTTCACTAACGCGCTGAGTACTGTGATCACCGACCTGGGCAAAAACGGCATCTTTTTGGCCCTGATTGCGGTGGTCGTGCTGTTCTCGTTCTTGACCAACGGAATCTTGCTGCGGCCCCAGAACATCTCGAACCTGATCGTGCAGAACGGGTACATCCTGATTCTGGCGATCGGAATGGTCATCGTGATCGTCGCCGGCCACATTGACCTCTCGGTCGGTTCTGTCGCGGCGTTCATCGGGGCGATATCGGGCGTGTTTGCGGTGAAGATGGAGTTGCCGTGGTGGCTTGCAATCATCCTCTCGCTGCTCATCGGAGCTCTGGTGGGCGCCTGGCAGGGCTTCTGGATTGCCTACGTCGGCATACCGGCGTTCATCGTGACGCTGGCTGGCATGCTCATCTTCAGAGGGCTCGCCCTCGTCGTGCTGGGCAACTCCAATATCGGCTCATTCCCCGAGGAGTATCGAGCGCTCGGAAACGGGTTCTTAACGAATGTGTTTGGGGAGTTCCCGGTCGATCCGTTGACAATGGGCGTCGCGGTCATAGCCGTGATCGCCCTCATCGTGCAGCAGGTGCGCACCCGCGCGGGCCGCCGCAGCTACGGGCAGGATGTCGAGCCGATCGGCTGGTTCATCACCAAGCTCGTTCTCGTGACCGCGGGTGTACTCGCCTTTGCCTACGCGCTGGCAACCTTCAAGGGCATCCCGGTCACGCTGATCATCCTCGCAGTGCTCGTGCTGGTCTACGGAATCGTCACGAATCGCAGCGTCTTCGGGCGGCACGTGTATGCAATCGGTGGCAACCGTCACGCTGCTGAGCTCTCGGGCGTCAAGACGCGCAAAGTCGACTTCTTCATCTTCGTGAACATGGGCTTCCTTGCTGCGCTCGCCGGGCTCGTCTTCACTGCCCGCCTCAACCTCGCTGGACCCAAGGCCGGTGACGGTTTCGAGTTGGAGGCCATCTCGGCGGCGTTCATCGGTGGCGCGGCGGTGCAGGGCGGCGTCGGCACGATCAGTGGGGCCATCATCGGTGGTCTCATCATCGGCGTGCTCAACAACGGCATGTCGATCATGGGAATCGGGATCGAGTGGCAGCAGGCGGTGAAGGGCCTCGTGCTCCTCTTCGCTGTTGCCTTCGACGTGTTCAACAAGCGTCGTTCGGGTGGGCGGTAACTAGGGCTCGCTCTAGAGCAGCTTGCTGGGGAGCCACTCCACCTGTTTCAGCCACTGCTGACCCTGCCCGGCTTCGTGCCCGTTGAACGCGTAAACGTCGATCTCGCGGTCGTCGCCGGCGTAGGAGTTGAACGCGCCGAACACGGTCGACGGCAGCACGATCGGATCCATCAGGGCGACCGAGAAGCGCGCGGGGGCAGTTGCACGCTGCGCGAACGCGACCCCGTCGAAATAGTTGAGCACCTCGAAAACCTGATCTACTTGTGCGCTGTGAACAGCGAGGTAGTGCCGTAATTCTGTGAAGGGCGCGTCGGGCGTCAGGTCGACCGATCGGCGAAAGTCGCAGAGAAACGGCACGTCGGGCATGACTGCAGCGAGCCCGGGAACGAGCGCTGCTACGGCGAGGCTGATTGCGCCACCCTGACTGCCGCCAGTAACAGCAATCGCGCCAGGGTCAACGAAGTCGAAGGTGCTGACGGCGTCGACAAGCCGCACAGCGTCAGTGAACAGGCGCCGGAAGTAATAGGTCTCCCGTGACTGGATGCCTCGGGTCATAAATCCGGGGAACGACGGGCCCGATCCGTGCGGGTCAGGAGTGTCACCGCCGGTGCCCCGGGCGCTGCCCTGACCGCGGGTGTCCATGAGTACGTGAACAAAGCCGCTTGCCGCCCACTGCAGGTTCTCGTGCGGGAGTCCACGCCCACCGCCGTAGCCGAGGTACTGCACCACCGTCGCGCCGCTACCGCCCGTTCGCGGCCTAGTCACCCAGCCACGAATCGGTTCTCCATTGAAGCCGGGAAACGTCAGATCCTCGACGATGAGCTCGGTGACGGGAGTGCTCGCCGGTACCAGCGCCAGTGAACCATCGGCTCCTCGAGACTCGTCGAGCGTGCTCGCCCAGAACTCGTCGAAGTCACTCGGGGTGTTGAGGGTCGGTCGATACTCGCGCAGCGCGGCGAGTGGCAGGTCAGTCAGGGGCATGCGTGAATCCTATTGTCGGACGCCTCGACCGGTGGCGAGACTATCCGCGCGCGGTGTACTGCTCTCGGATGACGCTGCGGTAGTCAACCGCGGGCTCGGCCACCGTCGCCACCGCCCACACCGGGCGCTCCCCGGTGAGCACCCAGGCCGCCTGCGCGGCGGCACCGAGCGCCACGTACTCGCCCGGCGTCGGAACAACAACACGCACGTCGAATACCTGTGCAGCGATTGCGGAGACCGCAGAATTTTGGGCGGCTCCGCCGATAAGCAGGATGCGGCGGGCGACCACGCCGTTGCGTCGTAGCGCGTCGAGTCCGTCGGCAAGGCCACACAGGAGGCCCTCGACCGCGGCCCTGGCCAGGTTGGCTCGGGTCGTCGAGGCCAGAGTCATGCCGAACAGGGTTGCTGTGGCATCCGGAAGGTTGGGGGTGCGCTCACCTTCGAAGTAGGGCTGCAGCACGAGTCCGCCCGCACCGGGCTCCGCCTCAAGGGCGAGGTGTCCGAGGGCGGTGTGGTCGACGCCGAGTATCGCGGCGGTCGAGTCGAGAATTCGCGCCGCGTTCAGCGTGGCGACCAGCGGCAGGTAGAGGCCGCTCGCGTCGGCGAATCCCGCGACCGCGCCCGAGCCGTCAGCCGCGGGAGTAGCGGTGACGGCAAACACGGTGCCGCTCGTGCCGATCGAGATCACCACGTCGCCATCGACCGCGCCTAGGCCGAGCGCAGCCCCGGCGTTGTCACCGGCGCCGGGGCCGATGACGACCTCGCGCCCGTTCACCCGGCCCGCGGGTTCGTCCGGCC
>JANOED010000174.1:0-11369 GCA_031413035.1 Leifsonia sp.
GCGAGACCGAGGCAGACCTGCTGTCCCGTGACATTGGAGTGACCCGATGATCGAGTATCGCAATCTGAGAGTCGCCATTCTCGGCGGTGGCAGCGTAGGGTCGCAGGTCGCGGGACTGCTCCTCGAACACGGGGATGAGCTCGCCGCCCGAGCCGGCGCTGGCCTCGAGCTGGTCGGGGTCGCTGTCCGCGATCCACAGTCGAAACGTGACACCGAGATTCCGGCGCACTTGATCACGACCGACGCGGAGTCTCTCATTCTTGGGGCCGACATCGTCGTCGAGCTGATCGGAGGCATCGAGCCTGCGCGCACCTACATTCTGCAGGCGATCCACAGCGGTGCCGACGTGATCACCGCCAACAAGGCGGTTCTCGCCAATCACGGTCCCGAGCTATTCGCGGCGGCCGAACAGGTTGGCGCGCAGCTCTACTACGAGGCCGCCGTCGGCGGAGCGATCCCCATCATCCGGCCGCTGCGCGACAGCCTGGCGGGCGACCGGGTCAAGCGGATCCTCGGCATAGTGAATGGCACGACCAACTACATACTCGACCGCATGGACACACGTGGCGACGACCTCGACGAGGCGCTCGCCGAAGCGACTCGGCTGGGCTATGCCGAGGCAGACCCCACGGCAGACATCGAGGGCTTCGATGCTGCACAGAAGGCGGCAATTCTCGCCAGCCTCGCCTTCCACACCGCAGTCCCTCTCGACGCCGTGCATCGCGAGGGCATGTCGACCGTCACGCGCGACCAAGTCTTCGCTGCACGCAAGGCCGGCTACGTCGTCAAACTCCTCGCGATTTGCGAACGACTGACGGATGCCACGACCGGGGTAGAAGGCGTCAGCGCTCGGGTGCATCCGGCTCTCGTGCCCCTCGACCACCCGCTCGCAGCAGTGCACGGAGCCAACAACGCGGTCTTCGTCGAAGCAGAAGCAGCCGGGTCTCTGATGTTCTATGGCGCGGGTGCCGGTGGAGTGCAAACCGCCTCGGCGGTTCTTGGCGACCTCGTGTCCGCAGCACGTCGCCACGTTGCCGGTGGCCCAGGGGTGGCCGAGTCGACGCACGCGAATCTTCCGGTGCTGCCGATGTCGAGTGTGACCACGCGATACCAGATCACCCTTGCCGTTCTCGACGAGCCGGGCGTGCTCGCTCGCATAGCGTCACTATTCAGCGATCGCGGTGTCTCGGTCGAGACGGTGTCACAGTCAGTCAGAGATGGTGCGGATGCTCCCACCGCTAGCCTTGTCATAGTCACCCACGAAGCGGCAGAGTCTGCCCTCGCAGCAACCGTTGCCGAATTGCGAACCAGCCCTGTCGTTTCGAGTGTCATTTCCGTCTTACGAGTTGAAGGACTGTAATCAGTGGCCCACCAGTGGCGCGGAGTGCTCCGCGAATATGCCGACCGTCTCGACATCTCAGACGCGACGCCGATCATTACGCTCGGCGAGGGTGGAACACCGTTAATCCCCGCGGACGCGCTTTCGCATCGCACCGGAGCCAAGGTATGGGTCAAGTTCGAGGGAATGAACCCCACGGGCTCGTTCAAGGATCGCGGGATGACCATGGCGGTCTCGAAGGCAGTCGAGCACGGTGCCAAGGCGATCATCTGCGCTTCTACCGGCAACACCTCGGCTTCTGCCGCTGCCTACGCCGCCCACGCCGGAATCACAGCAGCGGTGCTGGTGCCCGAGGGCAAGATTGCGATGGGCAAGCTCAGCCAAGCCGTCGCCCACAACGGCCAGCTCATCCAACTCCAGGGCAACTTCGACGACTGTCTCGAGATCGCCCGCGAACTCGCCGAGAACTACCCGGTGCACCTCGTGAACTCTGTGAACAACGATCGCATCGAAGGCCAGAAAACTGCCGCCTTCGAGGTTGTTGAGGTTCTCGGTGACGCACCCGACTTCCACTTCGTGCCGGTCGGTAACGCGGGAAACTACACGGCCTATCACCGCGGCTACCGGGAAGAGCTCGCCGTGGGTGCCACAACCCGGTTGCCCCGAATGTTCGGCTTTCAGGCCGCGGGTAGCGCGCCGATCGTGGTCGGTCACGTCGTCAAGGATCCAGACACCATCGCGTCGGCGATCCGGATCGGTAATCCAGCGTCGTGGGAACTGGCGATCAAGGCGCATGCCGACAGCGACGGCTACTTCGGCGCTATCTCTGACGAGAAGATTCTCGAGGCGCACCGCATTCTGTCTGCGGAGGTCGGCATCTTTGTTGAGCCCGCCAGCGCGATCAGCGTCGCCGGACTGTTGGAGCGCTCCGAGGCGGGCGGCATCCCGAAGGGTGCGACCGTCGTACTCACGGTTACGGGTCACGGTCTAAAGGACCCGCAGTGGGCACTGCGCACCGCCGACGGCACCGACGTGAAGCCCACCATCGTGTCGGTAGACACCGACGAGGTCGCCGGGGTGCTCGGACTGGTGCGCGCGTGACCGACCTCGTCGGCCGCTCGGTCACCGTAAGGGTGCCCGCGACGTCCGCGAACCTGGGGCCGGGCTTCGATACGCTCGGGCTGGCGCTTGCGCTCTATGACGAACTGCGGGTCACTGCGACGGCCGAGCCCGGCGTTCACGTCGACGTCGTGGGGGTGGGTGCCGGTGAGGTGGCAACCGACGAGTCCAACCTCGTGGTGCGCTCGATCCAGCACGCGTTCGATCATTTTCACCTTCCCATGCCGGGGCTGCACCTCGAGGCGCACAACGTGATTCCGCACGGGCGAGGGCTGGGGTCATCCGGTGCAGCAATCGTCTCGGGCATCATGGCGGCCAAAGGACTGCTCGAAGGAGTGGTCGACATCGACGCAGACGCTGTACTGAGGCTGGCAACAGAAATCGAAGGTCACCCCGACAATGTCGCGCCTGCAATCTTCGGCGGATTGACGATCGCGTGGACGACAGACGACGGACCGAAGGCAAAGAAGCTCATAGTTCATCGAGGAGTGTCGCCGGTAGTGTGCGTGCCCGCCACAACCATGTCGACCGCGCTCGCTCGAAGCCTTCAGCCAGAGTCAGTTCCCCACGCGGATGCCGTCTTCAACGTTTCTCGCAGCGCACTTCTCATTGCCGCGCTCATCCAGAGCCCTGAACTGCTGCTCGAGGCAACCGAGGATCGGCTCCATCAGGACTACCGCGCAAGCGCAATGCCCGAGACCAACTCGTTGATTCAGACCCTGCGGCAGCACGGTCTCCCGGCCGTGGTCTCGGGGGCTGGTCCCTCGATCTTGGTGCTCGCAAGCGACCCGGCGCAACGCCTCGTCGCGGCAGAGGTAGTTGCGAGTCAGTCGAAAAACTCGTGGGAGTCGCTCATGCTGGCCGTTGATTTCAAAGGTGCTACAGTAATAGCGCACCAGGTAGAAGCGACGACTTAGCCGTCATTTCCCGGTTGCACCATCACCCTCGCCTCACAAGCTACAGAATTCTGTGCTTCGGTTCTCGCTCATAACGCGGTAACGACACGGGAGCCCGTGAGGCGATCAGCTCTCCGCCGAAGCGCATCGTCGCTCGGTAGGGGAAAGGAAAAATCAAGTAGTGACTGACGTCAACACCCGCGCATCAAGCGCGGATTCTGCTGCCGACCTGAGCACCCTCAAGCTTGCGGAGCTCCACGCTCTAGCGAGCTCGCTGGGCGTTGTCGGCGCATCCAAACTTCGCAAAGGAGAACTCGTGAACGCGATTGAAGAGCACAACAACGAAGGCCCAAATAACGAAGGCACCGACAACGTAGGCACCGAAGCCGACGCACAATTCGAAGCGCCCGAACAACCGACCTGGCAGCCGCCGGTCGAAGAATCCGTTGCCGAGCCCGAAGCCGAGGTACTCTCGGAGCCCGTTGCGGTGAAGAAGCGCACCTCTCGTCGGGTCACCAGCGCCGACACTGAGGCGATAGCTGCTGCCCCAGTGCTGGCGGGCGCACCACAGGTCGAAGTCAGCAACACTGAAGCGGACGCCGAGACGACCGCGCCGCCGCGTCGGCGCGCCGCGACTTCGCACACTGCCGGAATCGATCTCGGCCTCGACGAACTCGCCCAGGGCGGACGGACTGATCTCGCTCAGGGCGAGAACCCCGACATCGAGACTCCGAGTGACTCTGACGCTCCCGAAGCAGGCGGCGACGATGCCGACAGTGAGCAAGTCGGCTCGACGCGGTCGTCGCGCAGCCGCAACCGCAACCGCAGCGCCGCCGACCGCCAGCCCACCACCGAGGGCGGGGCGCGCTCGAACGGTCAGGGCGCTCAGAACGGCCAGGGCGCCCAGCAGGGCAGGCAGAATCCGAACCAAGGTCAGCAGCGCCAAGATGGTGAGACCGAGAGCGACCGCAGCGGTCGAAACCGCTACCGCGACCGCAAGCGGGGTCGTGGCCCGATGGGTGACGACTTCGAGCCGGAGATCACCGAGGATGACGTGCTCATCCCGGTGGCGGGCATCCTCGATGTGCTCGACAATTACGCCTTCGTGCGCACTTCGGGCTACCTTCCCGGCAACAACGATGTCTACGTGTCGCTCGGTCAGGTGAAGAAGTACAACCTGCGCAAGGGCGATGCCGTCGTCGGCGCAATCCGCCAGCCGCGGGAGGGTGATAACAGTCAAGGTCGACAGAAGTACAACGCGATCGTGCGCATCGACTCGATCAACGGACTGCCCGTCGAGGAGGCGGCCAACCGTGTTGAGTTCAGCAAGCTCACCCCGCTCTACCCGCAGGAGCGCCTGCGCCTCGAGACCGAGCCGAGCAAGCTCTCGACCCGCATCATCGACCTGATGTCGCCGATCGGCAAGGGCCAGCGCGGTTTGATCGTCTCCCCCCCGAAGGCGGGCAAGACCCTGGTGCTGCAGGCCATCGCCAACGCCATCGCGAAGAACAACCCCGAGGTTCACCTCATGGTTGTTCTTGTCGACGAGCGTCCGGAGGAGGTCACCGACATGCAACGCACGGTCAAGGGCGAGGTCATTGCGTCGACCTTTGATCGGCCGGCTGAAGACCACACGACGGTAGCCGAGCTCGCGATCGAGCGCGCGAAGCGGCTCGTTGAACTCGGTCACGATGTTGTCGTGCTGCTCGACTCGATCACCCGACTCGGTCGCGCCTACAACCTGGCTGCACCCGCTTCGGGCCGCATCCTTTCGGGTGGCGTCGACTCGTCCGCTCTCTACCCGCCCAAGCGCTTCTTCGGCGCCGCGCGCAACATCGAGGAGGGTGGCTCGCTCACCATCATCGCGACCGCGCTCGTTGAGACCGGGTCCAAGATGGACGAGGTCATTTTCGAGGAGTTCAAGGGAACGGGCAACATGGAGCTTCGCCTGTCGCGCCAGCTGGCAGACAAGCGCATCTTCCCCGCGGTGGATGTCAACGCATCCGGAACCCGACGCGAGGAGATGCTCATGGGTGCGGACGAGGTCAAGGTCACGTGGAAGCTCCGTCGCGCACTCGCCGGCCTCGACCAGCAGCAGGCCCTCGAGATTGTTCTGGGCAAGCTGAAGGAGACGCAGTCGAACGTCGAGTTCCTCATGCAGATCCAGAAGTCGATGCCCACGGTGGGCACCACCACAGAGGACTAAGCCATGTTCGAGTCAGTGCAGCAGTTACTGGCCGAACATGACGAGCTTCAGGTCCAGCTCTCTGACCCCGAACTCCACTCAGACCCGGTCAAGTCCAAGAAGGTCAACCGACGCTACGCAGAACTCTCGCGTATCGTCGCGGCCTACCACGAGTGGCGCCAACTCACGGACGACCTGGCGGCCGCAACCGAGATGGCCAGCGAGGATGAGTCGTTCGCTGCCGAGGTCCCCGGCCTCACCGAGTCACTCGATGCCGCTCAGGAGAAGTTGCGTCGCCTCCTGATCCCGCGTGACCCCAATGATGCTCGCGACGTGATCATGGAGATCAAGATGGGGGAGGGCGGCGCCGAGTCGGCGCTGTTCGCCGGTGATCTCCTGCGCATGTACCTGCACTACGCGGAATCCAAGAAGTGGAAGACCGAGATCATCGAACAGACCTCGAGCGACCTCGGCGGTGTCAAGGATGTCCAGCTCGCGTTCAAGGGATCATCGACCGACCCCGCTGAAGGCGTCTGGGCGCACCTCAAGTACGAGGGTGGCGTTCACCGTGTGCAGCGTGTGCCGGCGACAGAGTCGCAGGGACGTATCCACACCTCGGCCGCAGGAGTCCTCGTCTTCCCCGAAGTGGATGAGCCCGAAGAGGTCGAGATCAATCAGAACGACCTCAAGATCGACGTCTATCGCTCGAGCGGGCCCGGTGGACAGTCGGTCAACACGACCGACTCGGCGGTACGGATCACCCACATTCCGACCGGGATTGTTGTGGCGATGCAGAACGAGAAGTCGCAGCTTCAGAACCGTGAGGCCGGGATGCGCGTGCTCCGTGCCCGCATCCTCGCGCGGTATCAAGAAGAAGCGGATGCCGAGGCGAGCGAGTACCGCAAGAGCCAGATTCGCACTATGGATCGCTCTGAGCGAATCCGCACCTACAATTTTCCGGAGAACCGCATCGCCGATCACCGCACCGGGTACAAGTCGTACAACCTTGATCAGGTGATGAACGGGGCGCTCGAGCCGGTCATCCAGTCGTGCATCCAGTTTGACGAGGAAAGCCGGTTGGCCGATCTCGGCTCGGAGTAACTGCTTCCCTCCATGACGAATCTCGCCACAATCAGCTCAACGATGGACCGCGCTGTTGGCGTGCACGAGAGCGCTGGAGTTGCGACTCCTCGCGTGGATGTCGAGTTGCTGGTCGGACACGTCCTGGGGCTAAGCCGCGGGGCAGTGCAGGCCAAGGCTCTGACCGGCTCGGGGTTGAGCGCGGAGCACGCGGTAGCCATTGCGAGCCTCGTCGAGCGCCGCGCCGCGCGAGAGCCGTTGCAGCACATCACGGGAGTTGCGCCGTTCCGTGCTCTTGAGTTGGCGGTCGGTCCAGGAGTTTTCATTCCACGGCCCGAGACAGAGCAGGTTGCACAATTCGCGATCGACGCGCTTGCGGCATCCGCATCGCCACGACCGATCGCCGTTGACTTGGGGACTGGAAGCGGGGCGATCGCGTTGGCCATGGCGACTGAGGTGCCCTACGCCGAGGTGTACGGCGTCGAGGTTTCCCCGCTCGCGTTCGTCTGGGCCAAGCGGAACTTCCAGGCGCTCGGCGGCGACAATGCGCGGGCCGTGTTCATCGACCTCGCTGATGCGCTGCCCGAGCTCGACGGCACTGTCGACGTGGTGATCTCTAACCCGCCGTACATCCCCCTCGGCGCGATTCCGCGCGATCCCGAGGTACGGCTGCACGACCCCGAGATTGCCCTCTACGGCGGCACCGACGGTCTGGATGTTGTCCGCCAAGTCTCTGCGACCGCTCGCCGCCTGCTTCACTCCGGCGGCACCCTCGTGCTCGAGCACGGTGAGGTGCAGGCCGCGCCCGTCGCCGCGCTCCTTGCCGAGGACGGTTGGCGCGCGATCGCGCACCATCGTGACCTAACCGGCCGCGACCGGGCGACCACCGCACTGCGCTAGCGCGTGTCGACGAACCCCTCAATTGCCGTGCGCATCCCTTCGGGGCTGCCGAACTGGTAGGTAGTGATGCCTACACTCGCGGCACCCTCGACGTTCACCGCCAGGTCGTCGGCGAAGAAGGCATCGGCTGGCCGAACACCATATGACTCGAGTACCCGTTCGAAGACGACCGGGTCGGGCTTGCGCGCCGCGTAGTCGCTCGAGGTGAAGAGGTGATCGCCGAACAGCTCGACCAATTCGGGAGCGAGGGTGCGCAGGTGTTTCGACGCGAGTGGACCGTTGTTTGTGAGCAGGGTTACTTGGCCGAACTCGGATGCTCTGCGCACAGCCGCAAGCGATCCAGGGAACGGGGTCATTGCGCTGGCCCGAATGCGCACCCATTCGCTCTCGCTGATTGGCATGCCGAGGGCCTCCTCGAACGCAGACAGGTACTCGGCTGGCCCCGGGTACGCCCCCGCTTCGGCAGCCCACTCGCCGGTGTCGTGCCACCAGCGGGCGCGCAACTCGTCGATCGAATGGCCGGTGAGTTTGCTCATTCCGGCCATGCGCGCGCGCCAGTCGTAGTCGTAGAGCACGTCGTCCATGTCGAAGATGAAGAGCAGGGTCATCGCGCAGCGAACTCCTCGATCGAGGCGAGTAGGGCATCCGTCTGGAAATGCCCTTCGACTTCGACGAGCTGGTGCGCGGTGATGCCGACCGCTCGTGCCCCCACGCAGTTTTCAGCGGAGTCGTCGGCCAAGAATGCATCGCTAGCGGCGGCCCTACAGTGCGCGAGTGCACGAACGTAGAGCTCGGGATCGGGCTTGCTTGCGCCGAGCATGTAACTCACCAGGACATTTCCGCCGAGAATCTTAAGCACGTCAGGAATCAGCAGCGGTAGGGCGGTTGCAGTCGCGGCAGGGTTATTCGACAACAGCGACACAGTTCCGAGCTCCGCGGCCCTGCGAAGTGCTGCCATACTTCCGTCGATGCGGGTCATCGCCGATGCTCGGGCCGACGCCCATTCGGCAAGCGAGAGACGACGGGTCGCGGTCACGGCCGCGAACTGGTCGAGGTATGCGTCAGCGGTCGGCCACTCGCCAACCACAGCGCGCCTCTCATACCCGTCTGCCCACCAGCTCCGAGCGAGGTGGTACTGACTGGCGCCGGTGAGGGTAGCGAGCGCGGGGAGCCGTCGCCTGAAGTCGTACGCATACAGCGTCTTGTCGAGGTCAAAGAAGTAAAGGTCCACGGCAGCACTCAGTCTGCCATCACACACCCGGAGATCGAGACCGCCCACAGCGGCGGCCGGTACGATGAATGCACCATGGGCCCCATTTACGACTGCTCGGTCGACGCTGAGTTGCTCACAGGAATGCGCCTCGCGAGAATGGCCAT
Organism: Leifsonia sp.; assembly: GCA_031413035.1. Taxonomy (GTDB): domain Bacteria; phylum Actinomycetota; class Actinomycetes; order Actinomycetales; family Microbacteriaceae; genus Rhodoglobus. The sequence continues at coordinate 8,897 of JANOED010000174.1, forward strand.
CGGGCGCGGCGATCTCGTCGTCATCCCCACCGATACTGTCTACGGTGTCGCGGCCGACGCCTTCAATGCCGGCGCTGTGCAGAAGCTCATCGAAGCGAAGGGTCGCACTCGGCAGTCGCCACCGCCGGTGCTCATCCCCGGCATCCCCACCCTCGATGCCCTGGCCGAATCTGTCCCCGATGAGGTTCGAGCGCTCGTCGCGAAGTTCTGGCCGGGCGCTCTGACCGTCATCGTTCCCGCCAACTCGACGCTGGCGTGGGATCTTGGCGAGACCCGCGGCACAGTCGCCCTGCGCATGCCCTCGAACCGCATTGCGCTTGAACTCTTGTCGGAAACAGGCCCGCTCGCGGTGTCGAGCGCAAACCTGACCGGCCAACCGGCCGCGACCACGGCAGCAGGTGCCGAGGCGATGCTCGGCGACTCGGTCGCAGTCTACCTCGAGGGGGAAGAGTCGGGCACGCTGGGGTCAACCATCGTGGATGCCACGCCACTCCTCACCCCCGACGGCAAACTGCGCATCGTGCGCGAGGGCACCATCTCGTTTGACGACATCCGCGCCGTCGTCGGAGCCGATCGATGCGCATAATCTTCTACGCCCTCGTCACGCTCATTGCAGCCGTGGTGACCTACGGCTTTGCCGTATTGATCTGGAAGCTGTCGACCAGATACCGCCTCTACCCGACGATCCGCGAGCGGGACGTGCACACCCGACCCACGCCTCGGCTCGGGGGAGTTGCGATGTTCCTCGGCATGGTGGTGGCGTTCGCCGTGGCATCCCAACTTCCCGAACTCAGCCTGGTGTTCTCGGACGCCGGAAAGGTTTGGGGCATCTTCGGGGCCGCCCTCATAATCGTGCTCATCGGGGTCGCCGACGACATCTGGGATCTCGACTGGGTCACCAAACTCGCGGGCCAGATTATTGCCGCGGGCATTCTCGCGTGGCAGGGAGTGCAGATTTCAACACTCCCTATCGGCGGTACCACGATCGTCTCGCCCTACATCTCCTTGACGATCACCGTGCTCGCGATTGTGCTGGTGATGAACGCGATCAACTTCATCGATGGCCTCGACGGACTCGTCGCGGGGGTCGCGCTCATCGCCAACGGCGTGTTCTTCGTGTACACCTACCTGCTTCAGCTTCAGGCGCAGACCGAGTACTTCAACCTCGCCTCATTGACCTCAGCGGTTCTCGTTGGCGCCTGCATCGGATTCCTGCCACTGAACTTCCACCCGGCGAAGCTTTTTATGGGCGATGCCGGCGCGCTACTCGTTGGACTCCTGATGGCAACGTCGGCAATTCTCGTCACGGGGCAAATCGATCCGGGCGTTGCTGACCGGCCCGACGTGTACACGGCCTATCTGCTTCCGGCCTGGATCCCGATCCTGTTGCCGTTTGCGGTGCTCGTGGTTCCCTTGCTTGACTTCGGGCTGGCCGTCATCCGTCGACTCCGTGCGGGCAAATCACCGTTCACTGCCGATCGCAAGCACCTACACCATCGCCTTCTTGATATGGGCCACTCACACCTGCACGCGGTGCTGATCTTCTACGCGTGGACACTGGTCGTGTCGGTCGGCGTCCTCGGGTTCATGTTCTTGCCGTTCTGGATCGCCGCGCTCCTGATCTTCGTCGGCCTAGTCGTCTGCACGGTCATTACCCTCGCACCGCTGAGCAAGCGCAAAGCACTCGAGGCGGTGGCCCAGTCTGCCGGCCCGGATGTCGCTGCTCTCGCGCCTCAGGTCGCCCAGTTCGACGGCCTCGACGCCGCGGGAACCGACCCTGATGACACGACCACCGCAGAAGTGGCGCAGGTGCTCGCCCAGGCCCCACCGACACAACAGAAGGACATCTCATGAAGTCGGCTCCGATCATCACCCGCGCCCTCGTCTACGGCGGCACGGTGACCGTTGCTGTTGCTGTGATCGGGTCGATCATCGGATTCTTGGTTGCGGGTGCACCCGGGGTTGCCAGCGCGCTCTTCGGTGCGGCGCTGACGGCATTCTTCATGGGACTCACCACCCTCAGCATTCTCGTGGCGCAGCGCGTCACGGCGAATAAGCCGTCTATGTCGGTCTATTTCGCGATCGTGATCGGCGTCTGGCTGCTCAAGTTCGTCGTATTCGTCGTGGTGCTGCTGGTGCTGCGAGGTGCGCCCTGGATCGATCCCTACGTCTTCTTTTTCTCAGTCATCGCTGCCGTCGTCGGGTCACTTATCGCAGACGTTGTGGCAGTTGCCGGTGCCCAGATTTCGCCCGTTCCCGCCACTGATGACAAGGCGGATTCGTAGCCAGAGTGCACGGTTTTCGCCCCCTGATTCTTTGATAGGCTTGTGCGACCAAGCTCCCCGATCGCCCCGTCTCGAATGCCCGATGCTGGAGAAACACAACTGATTACCTCCGCTCTCGTCTCGATTCTGCCGTTCGTCGAAGGTGACGACTCAGACGGTGGTTTTAGTGGTCCTTCCATTGCGGAATT
>JANOED010000175.1:0-8201 GCA_031413035.1 Leifsonia sp.
GCGCAGATCCTCTTCGACCTCGGCGTGCGCCACATGCGGCTGCTGACGAACAACCCGACGAAGTACCGGGGGATGGCGGGTTACGGGCTGGAGATCTCCGAGCGCGTCCCCCTCGAGACCGAGCCCAACGCCTCGAACGCCCGCTACCTGCAGACCAAGGCCGACAAGCTCGGCCACCTGTTCACGATGCGGCCCAGCGACGCGCGGCCCGGAGCAGACAATCCCGCCGCCCCGGACCCGCACGAGGAGGGTCGCAAGACCTCTCCGTAGGCGCGGGCAAAGCCCGCGCCCCTACTGCGAGAAGTCGAGGTACGTGTAGGCGTCGAGGGCCTCGCGGTACTCCTCGACGACCTGCGCCGCACGCTGCTTCGTCAGCCGGCCGGCCTTGACCGCGCCGCGGGCCTGCGACTGCATGGCGGCGATCATGTCCGCGGGCTCGTACGAGAACAGGCGCAGCACGTCGCCGGCCTTGTCGCCCGGCTGGACGGCGAGCACGCGGGTCTGCTTGCCGGGCCCCACGACCACGTGGGCCTCGTCGACGATGCCGAAGAGGTTGTGGTAGTCGCCGAGCACGTCCTGGTAGGCGCCGATCATGAGGATGGCGACGTAGTAGGGCTTGTCGTCGAGCTCGTGGAGCTCGAGGGCGTCCTTGACGTCGCGGAGGTCGACGAAGCGGTCGACCTCGCCGTCGGAGTCGCAGGTGACGTCGCACAGCGTCGCGGGCACCTCGGGCTGCTCGTTCAGCCGGTGGATCGGGACGATCGGGAACAGCTGGTCGAGCGCCCACGAGTCGGGGATCGACTGGAACACCGAGAAGTTCGCGATGTACTTCGTGACGAGCTTCTTCTCGAGGTCTTCGAACTCCTCGGGGACGAAGCGGTCCTCCTTCGCGTAGTGGACCGCGGTGCGGGAGATGGCCTCGTAGAGCCGCTCGCCGAGCGCGCGTTCGCGGAGCGAGAGGTAGCCGAGGTCGAAGAGCCCGTAGAGCTCCTCGCGTTTCTCCATCGCGTCGTGGTAGTACTCGCGGTGGTTCTTCCGCGTCATCCCGTCGAGCATCTCCTTCATCTCGCGCAGGACGTCGTGGACGTCGGCCGGCACCATCAGGTCGGGCCCCGACGTCGCACGCGACCGATCTTGCCGGCGCGCACGTCGGCGATCGCGGCATCCAGTGCAACATATGCAGCATTCGACTTCGGCGCGGTAGCGAGGTACACAACTGCCTCAGCGAGCGGGATGCGCCCCTCGGGCATCCCAATGAGCTGAACTGCATCAGCAGCGGCCATAGCCACTAGGAGCGCGTTCGGGTCGGCCATGCCCACATCTTCGGAAGCCGAGATGATGACGCGGCGGGCAATAAACCGTGGATCCTCGCCCGCCTCGATCATGCGGGCGAGGTAGTGCAGCGCGGCATCGACGTCCGAACCACGCACAGACTTGATGAACGCGCTGATGACGTCGTAGTGCTCGTCGCCCTGACGGTCGTACCGCAACAGGGCACGGTCAACGGCGAGTGAAACGGTCTCGGTCGTAACGACGGGCAGGCCTTCGCCGTCATGTGATGTGGATGCCGCCAGCGCAGAGGCCTCGAGGGCCGTGAGCGCTCGGCGCGCATCACCTGACGACAGCCTCACGATCGCCGATCGTGCATCATCCTCGATGTGGATCCCTCCGGCGAGACCCCGCGGTTCGGATACGGCCCGGTCGATCAGAGCCCCGAGGTCGTCATCGGTCAGAGTCTCCAGCGTCAGCAACAATGACCGAGACAGCAGCGGAGAGATCACCGAGAACGACGGGTTCTCTGTCGTCGCGGCAATCAGGATCACCCACCCGTTCTCGACGCCGGGTAGCAGCGCATCCTGCTGGGCCTTGGTGAAGCGGTGGATTTCGTCAAGGAATAGCACGGTGGTCAGGCCGTAGAGGTCGCGGCTCGAGAGTGCCTCCTCCATGACCTGACGCACGTCGCGCACGCCGGCAGTGACCGCGGACAGTTCGACGAACTTTCGCCCAGAACTGTGCGCGATGACCTTGGCAAGCGTCGTTTTCCCAGTTCCTGGCGGGCCCCACAGAATGATCGAAACCGAACCCTGCTCCCCCGATGCGTCGGCGGCCAGACTGACCAGCGGCGAGCCAGGTGTCAGCAGGTGCTTCTGCCCGACGACCTCGTCGAGGCTTGTGGGTCGCATTCGCACAGCGAGCGGGGTGGAGCCGCTCCGCAGACCGGGCTGTGCGTTCATAGCCGCAATGCTAGCTCGGCCACCAGCCCCCGAGTCTGTCGTAAAGTTACTCGACCCCCTGCAGCATCCAGAAGGAGAATCCGTGGCCGCCAGCAAGAGCACCGAGCGCGAAGCCCGCGAAGCGCGTGAGCGTCTTCGCCGCTACAACGCCCGGCAGGCCGTTCACGAGAACCAACTCAAGCGCCGCAAGCGCGACAACCTGTACGCCGTGGGTGTCGTCGTGATCGTGGCCGCCGCAGCCGCGGTGCTGCAAGTGTTTTACTTCAGCGCCGGTCCCGGTGCGCCCACTCCCGAGCCTTCGGCGAGTTCGACCCCGGTGGCAGAGGGCCAAAACGTGGGAAACGTTCCTGAGCCCGGATTCGCCGAGGGGGCTACCTACACAGGCACTCTAGGACTGAACGAGCTCAGCCTCGGGATCACCCTCGATGCCGGCCTAGCGCCGCAGGCGGTCTCGTCGCTCCTTGCCGACTCGCTGACGGGTTACTACGTCGGCAAGACCTGTCATCGGCTGGTATTGAGCGAGTCTGCGGGACTTCTCCAGTGCGGTTCTCTCGACGGGACGGGCCTGAGCGACCCGGAGTACAGCTACGGACCAATCGAGAATGCGCCGGCAGACGGCTTCTACCCAGCGGGCACTATCGCGATGGCCCGCTCCGCCGACAACGCATTCAGTAACGGCCGTCAATTCTTCATTGTCGTTCAGGACACACTGCTGCCCGATGACTCCGCCGGCGGCTACTCCGTGGTCGGCGCCGTAACCAGTGGTCTCGACGAGCTCATCGCGCAGATTACCAATGCAGGCACCGCCGACGGCTCGACCGACGGACCGCCGTTGATTGCCACCACGATCACAAGCCTCACGATCCAGTAACGCTCTTCGGGCGCCCAACGGCTTGCCATAAGCTGGAGAGCGCCCTCAGGCGACCTCAAGAGCTCCAGAGCCCTCTAGTGCAAGGTGAACCAGTGACTGACGAGATGGCCCCATGGGGCCGCGTTGACGAGACCGGAACCGTGTACGTCCGCGAGGCCGACGGCGAGCGTGTTGTCGGGCAATACCCCGATGGAACACCCGAGGAGGCGCTCGCCTACTTCGAACGCAAATTCACCGAACTAGCTGGTCAGGTCACCCTGCTCGAGCAGCGTGTAAAGCGTGGTGCTCCTGCTGCCGACGTCGCGAAGACGGTCGCGACACTGTCGTCAACGATCGCCAATGCCAACGCGGTCGGCAATCTTGCAGCCCTCCACACGCGGTTGGAGGCTCTCGGTGGCACCGTCACAGCACTCACCGAGAAGCAGTCCGAGGAGGCCAAGGCGCTCGTCGCAGCCGCATTGGTGGAGCGTGAAGCGCTCGTCGCGGAGGCCGAGGCACTCGCTGCGGGGGACCCTGCAAAGGCGCAGTGGAAGCTCGTGACCGCAAGTCTGGATGACATCTTCAGCCGCTGGCAGAAGCATCAAACCGACGGTCCGCGTCTGCCGAAGAACGAGTCCAATGAACTGTGGAAGAGATTCCGCGCCGCGCGAACCACGATTGACGGCCACCGAAAGGCATTTTTCGCTGAACTCGACAGCGTTCACAAGGATGCTCGAACGGCGAAGCAGTCTCTGGTCGAGCGTGCGGAGGCCCTACTCCCGAAGGGTGCAGACGGGGTCACGGCGTACCGCGCCCTGCTTGACGAATGGAAAGCGGCTGGTCGAGCCGGCAAGAAAGTCGACGACGCACTGTGGGCGAAGTTCAAAGAAGCGGGCGATGCACTGTATGCCGCCAAATCCGAGGTGGACGCTCAAGACAACGTCGAATACGAGGCAAACCTCGCCCTGAAGTCCGAGTTACTCGACGAGGCAGAGCCTCTCCTGAACGAGACGGATCGAACCAAAGCCAAGGACGCGCTGCTGTCGATTCAGAAGCGTTGGGACAAGATCGGCAAGGTGCCTCGCGACAAGGTGAAGCCCATCGAAGACCGCATGCGCAAGGTCGAGAACGCGGTTCGCAAGCTCGACGAAGACCATTGGCAACGCAACAACCCCGAGCGTCAACAGCGTGAAGAGGGGTTCCTCGGGCAATTGACTGAATCAATCGCGAAGCTCGAGCGTGAGCTCGACGCGGCGAAGGCCAGCGGTAACGCCAAGAAGATCACCGAGGCGCAAGAGGCCCTCGACGCGCGCAAGGCGTGGTTGGGCGCTCTGAGCAACTAGCACCGGTAGCTGGCATCGGCAGCTTCCAGCTAGTCCGCTCTATCCTCCACAGTGCGTCAAATTCCACGGCTGCATCTTCGAAGCTCAGTGCATGTCGGGCTTGCAACGATGCTGAACAGATGACACCGCAACTGCCCTCGGTCCTCTCAACCACCGACCTTCCACTAGCGGAGCTTCTCGCCGCGCGCCTCGACGGGGAGCTTTTTGCTCTTGACCGTGGATTCGCCCCCGTCGATCTCCCCGATACAGCGTTGCGCCGCGCTGAGTCTCTCGGTGTTGGGCTAAACCCGCGTCTCATCGCCGAACAGCACACTGCTGCCTGGGTATGGGGGGCGCTGAACACTCCCCCAAGCCTGCACGAGTTTTGCACGGCGCTCGATGCGCGGATAGCACATCGGGCAGCCCGGTGGATGAGTGTGCGGGAGGTCGTAATTGACCACGAGGACGTCGCAGAAGTTGGGCCGCTCAGACTCACAACGCCGCTGCGCACGTGTATCGACCTGGCCCGATTCAGCAACACATTCGGTGACCGAGAGATTGCCGCAGTTCGATCACTGATGGCGCGCGGCGACTTCGCTATCGGGGAGTGCCTTCGGCTGCTCGACCGGCGCAGGAACCTGCCGGGAAAGCGGCTCGCAACACAACGACTAGCCCGAGTTGACGCGGTAAACGTCGTACACCGCATCGATCCTTCGCACGGCGTTCAAGACCCGGTCAAGATGGGTCGTGTCACCCATCTCAAAGACGTAACGACTGAGCGCAAGGCGCTCGCTCGACGTTGAAACGGTCGCCGACAAAATGTTGACGTGGTTCTCGCTGAGCACACGGGTGATGTCAGACAGCAGGCCGGCCCGGTCGAGCGCCTCAACCTGGATTTGCACAAGGAAAACGGTCTTCGAGGTCGGTGCCCACTCGACGTCGATCATGCGTTCGGGCTCCTGCAGAAGCGACGTGACGTTGTTGCAGTCGCTGCGATGCACCGACACTCCAGCACCCCGAGTGACAAAGCCGACGATCTCATCGCCGGGTACCGGTGTGCAGCACTTTGCCAACTTCACCAGAATGTCTGGTGCGCCCCGCACGAGAACACCGGAGTCGCTGTTCTTGAGCGCGCGGCTGCGTCCCTTCGGCGCAAACTCGATTTCCGAATCCTCGGTCTCCGCCTCGGTGTGAAGCGAAGCGAGAACCTTCTCGATTACCGACTGGGTCGAGACATGTCCTTCGCCAACAGCCGCGTAGAGAGCAGACACATCGTCGTAGCGCATCTGCGCAGCGACCTCGGCGAACGAGTCCTGGCTCATCAGCTTCTGCAGGGGAAGATTCTGCTTGCGCATGGCGCGAGCAATCGCATCCTTGCCCTGTTCAATCGCCTCTTCGCGGCGTTCCTTCGTGAACCACGCCTTGATCTTGTTTCGCGCTCGAGTGCTCTTCACGAAGGTCATCCAGTCGTGGCTGGGGCCAGCATCCGGACTCTTGGAGGTGAACACCTCTACCGAATCCCCGCTGTTGAGCGTGCTCTCGAGTGGCACGAGCCGACCGTTAACCTTGGCTCCCATCGTGCGATGGCCCACCTCGGTGTGAACCGCATACGCGAAGTCGACCGGCGTCGCCCCCGCAGGTAGACCGATCACCTTGCCTTGTGGCGTGAAGACGTAGACCTCCTTCGCGCCAATCTCAAAACGGAGGCTGTCAAGGAACTCTCCCGGGTCTTCAGTTTCTGACTGCCAGTCGGTGATGTGTGCGAGCCATGCCATGTCGGCGTCATCGCGGCCGCCCGCGGCCTCTTCGCCCTTTGCCCGAGCCTTGTACTTCCAGTGTGCGGCGACTCCGAACTCCGCGCGCTGGTGCATCTCTCGCGTGCGGATCTGAATCTCTACCGCCCGGCCCTCGGGCCCGATAACTGTCGTGTGAAGAGACTGGTACAGATTGAACTTCGGGGTCGCGATGTAGTCCTTGAAGCGACCCGGAATGGGGTTCCAGCGCGCGTGAATTGAGCCCAGAACCGCGTAGCAATCGCGCACCGAATTGACGAGCACACGAATGCCCACGAGGTCGTAGATCTCATCGAACTCGCGACCGCGCACGATCATCTTCTGGTAGATCGAGTAATACTGCTTCGGCCGGCCCGCGACAGTGCCCTTGATTTTGGATGCCTTGAGGTCATCGTTAACAGAATCGATGACGGCTTGTACGAACTGCTCGCGCTGTGGGGTGCGCTTGGTTACGAGACTTTCGATCTCGACGTAGAGCTTCGGGTGGAGCACGGCAAATGACAGGTCCTCAAGCTCAAGCTTGATCGCCTGTATGCCGAGCCGGTGTGCGAGCGGGGCATAGATCTCGAGAGTTTCCTGGGCCTTGCGGGTCGCGGATGCCTCGTCAACAAACCCCCAGGTCCGCGCATTGTGCAGGCGGTCGGCCAGTTTGATGACCAGAACGCGGATGTCCTTCGACATCGCGACGATCATCTTCCGCACGGTTTCTGCCTGTGCGCTGTCTCCGTATTTGACCTTGTCGAGCTTGGTCACTCCGTCGACCAACATGGCGATCTCTTCGCCGAAGTCTTTGCGCACTAGGTCGAGGGTGTACTCGGTGTCCTCCACAGTGTCGTGCAAGAGGGCTGCCGCGAGCGTTTTCGCACCGATTCCGAGGTCAGCAAGAATCTGCGCAACCGCTACCGGATGGGTGATGTAGGGCTCGCCGCTCTTGCGCAATTGACCCGAGTGCGCTCGATCCGCAGCAGCATAGGCGCGCTCGATGAGGGCGATGTCTGCCTTGGGATGGTGAGTTCGCACGGTCTTAATCAAGCGATCTACAGCGCCAGCAGGCTGTGCACGGGAGAAGATGCGCGGCAAAAGAGTCCGCAACGACGCGGTGCTCTGCGTCGTCTCGGTCATGAGGGCACCTCCATCAACCAATTCTAGGTTGCTGGGTCTGCCGCGCCTCGCCCTGTGGCGTCCCCCTGCTGCCCACGCTACTTCGCAGTGCTGCTCGCCAGTTCGCGCGCCGCCATCACCTTCCGCGTGTGATCACGGATGGCAGGCTCGTTCTCTCGGAGCTGAGCGTACAACGGAGCCGCGATGAAGATCGTTGAGTAGGTCCCGATCACGATTCCGATGAACAGGGCAAGGGCGATATCGCGAAGTGTTCCCGCGCCGAGTACGTAGGCACCGATGAACAAAATGGAGGCGACGGGGAGCGCCGCGACGACCCCCGTATTGATTGATCGCACCAAGGTTTGGTTGACGGCCAAGTTGACAGACTCCGCGAACGTGCGCGGCGATGAGTTTCCGTCTTCGAGGGTGTTCTCTCGAATCTTGTCGAACACGACCACCGTGTCATAGAGCGAGAAACCGAGGATCGTGAGGAACCCGATGACGGCAGACGGGGTTACCTCGAAGCCGACGATTCCATAAATGCCCGCAGTGATCACAACGTCGTGCACGAGCGCTGTCATGGCAGCGAGCGACATCTTCCACGTTCGGAAATAGATGGCCATGAAGATTGCCGAGAGAACCAGGAACACTACGAGCGCGCGGATTGCCGAACCAGTGATATCCGCACCCCAGGACGGCCCAATGAATGAGGCAGTGACATCGCTCTCGGGAACATCAAAAGCCGTCGCGAGTGCTTCCCGCACTTGATTGGACTCGTCGGGTTCAAGTTGCTCAGTTTGCACGCGAACCGAATCGGCGCCGACGATCGAGACGCGAGGCGAGCCATCGGCAACGACCGAAAGCACGGCATCCCGCGCTACATCCTGTGCCTCGGTACGAG
>JANOED010000176.1:0-3244 GCA_031413035.1 Leifsonia sp.
GCTGCCGTAGTGGCTCAGGATGCCCGCCACCGACAACGTCAAAGGGAACTGCTCTGGCGGCAGGCTCGAGAGGGCCGACTCAAGCACGGCCTCAGGGTCAACCTCAGCCCGCGTGGCATTGCGCGCGGTGCTGAAGGCAAACCATCCGTAGTTCAACGCAAGGATGCCGGTGAACGCGGCCACCGCTTCGGCGCCCGAGATGCCGCCGCGCTCGAGGATTCGCAGCGCCGTCTCGCCGATGACTGTGGCGTTAGTTCCGGGGTTCGAGTGAGTGAATAGCGGGATTATCGCCCAGGGGTGATCGGCCACAACGAGGCGGTGCGCAATCGCGAACGCGGTGAGGTCGGCCTGCCAATCGGGTGTCGGCGCGGCGAACTCGATTCGGCCCAACACACGGTTGAGCATCGCGTCGACGAGCTCACCCTTGGTGGGGAAGTAGCGGTATAGGGCCATCGGCGATGCACCCATGTGGGTCGCGACCGCCCGCATAGTGACAGCGTCGAAACCGTCGCGTGCAACGTGTTCCGCGGCGTTCAGGATTTCGTCCGCGCTCACCGAACTGCGCTGGCGCCGGGGGCGAGGTTCGGTGGATCTGTTGTCGGGCATCTCTTGACTTTCGATTAGTGTACGACGTACGCTATGAATTCACGTACAACGTACACTAACAAATTGGAGAAGCAGCAATGAGCACGACACCCACAATCACTGAGGATGCCACGAAGGTTCGACCGTCACCCATCCGCAATCTCCTTATCTGGATGCTGAGCTTTCTGGCATTCCCCGTCGCTGGCCTACTCGGTACCTTTCTGGTCGGCCCCGTCGACAACCTCGCAGCCGCGCTTCTGGGCGGCGCCGTGGTGGGTGCCATTGTCGGACTCGCCCAGTCGCTCGTCAGCCGAGGTCGTCTGACCATTCTCCGCTGGACGATCGCAACCGCGATCGGCGCATCAGCAGGTGTCGCTATCGGCACCCTCGCGATCGGCTACGGCACGACCCTCGTCGATCTGGCCATCGGGGGTCTCATCACGGGCGCAATCATCGGAGTCGCACAAGCCGTCGCTCTCCCCGCCGCCCTGCGAGTACGCCTGCTGTGGATCGTCGCGACCACCGTTCTGTGGGCCTCGGGCTGGGCGGTCACCACACTCGCCGGCGTGGGCGTCGAGGAACAGTTCATCGTCTTCGGCGCAACGGGCGCCTTCGTCTACACCGCGCTCGCTGGGCTCGTTCTGCTGGTACTGCGGGTCAACCGAGCCACGGTTCAGGCTCCGAAAAGCTGACGCTTTCGACGGCGGTGGGTGGCATACATCACGCACGTTCGACCATTGTCAGGGGCGCCCCTACGCTCCACAATGGAGGCCATGAGCGATCCCTTCCAGAATCTCCAGGAGAAGACCGGGCACACGATGGCCGAGTGGTTTGCGGTGATCGAGCCCACCGGCCTCGAGAAGCACACGGAAATCATGAACTGGCTCAAGTCGCAGCATGGCGTCAGTCACGGCTTCGCAAACGGCATCGCCCTGCAGTATCGGGCCCGCGGTGACGAGCCCACAGAGTCCGACATCATCGACGCCCAGTACGCCGGACGAAAAGAAGCGCTGCGCCCCATCTACGAGAAGCTGATGGATGTCGCCCTCGGCCTCGGTGCGGACGTCGAGGTCGCCCCGAAGAAGACCAGCGTCTCGCTGCGCCGCACCCAGCAGTTTGCGCTGATCGAGGCCGTGAGCGCCTCCCGTATTCAGCTCGGGCTGCAGCTGAAGGGCAACCCCACGACAGACCGACTGCTCGCTTGGGGCTCGATGTGCTCGCACAAGGTCAACCTCACGTCAGTCGACGAGGTCGACGACGAGCTGGTGGGGTGGACGCGGGAGGCGTACGGGCGCAATTAGGCCGAGCGACTCGAACGACCGATCGGGCCGCTCTGACCTCGATGCTCGTGCACCTCGACTGGCCTTCCGAGATCACGCCGGACAAGCGTCAAATCATTCCAGATTGAGCCGAATGAGAACATCATCATCGTAAGCAGTGGTCCAGATGGAATCAGATGTGGCAAGGATACTGCCTGAGCTCAGACTTTGATCAGTTTCTATCTGTTCAACCAGTTGATTGCTTACGGGGTCAATTCGGTACAAGAATCCATCCTCCACGCGCACCCAAACCGCTTCTTTCGTGGCAAAAATGTCAGCGCTTACTAGGTTGGCAAATGTAGCCACAGGTTCTAGCGATTCCGTATCCAAACGTGCAATTGCCTTACCCTGACTAAGCCATATTCCGTTCTCCGCTGCGGCGATGTTGAGAGGGTTTGAGAACGTCAGCCGGTCGGTGACTTCCATTCTTTCTGGATCAATACGAAGCACGAGGTCATCCAGCCTGCACGTAGCCAATAATGACTCGCCCACTGCTTCCACTTGAAAACAACGAACGCCGAGATCAATTGGAGGACCCGGTTGATTCGTTGTTGTGTCTATTCCCACCAATTCTTCGCCATTGCCCGAAAGCACCCAGATTCTATTGAGAAGAAATGGCATCTTGAACTGGTCAAAGAGCTTTCCAACTTCGACCGTTTCAACAACGCTCTGTGTGTTTGGATCAACACGGACAACGTCAATCGTTCGATTGTCTTCATCGCCGCTGGCTGAGCACGCCCAAATGTTCTCTCCATCTGTACCAAGCCCTTGACAGTAGTGGTACGGATCGCTGGTTGTATCCACTTTGATCTCGCCAACGACACTGTTCGTGGCGGGGTCAACTTGAACAACATGTCCGTCATCCGTCTTGACCCAGATGTATCCCTGAACGAAGACAAGTTCATCTGGATACTCAACATCGATGGTTGCCAGTAGGCGATCTTCAAGGGGCACAATCGACGAGGGTGTCAGTGGGACTGTTGGGACTGGAGTGGGCATTGCGAATGGCTCTTGAGGACCTGATGTCGTACAGGCAGTCAATAGAACTATGCACAAAGCAAGAAGGAAGCTTCCAAATCGAGGTTTCATCTCGATTGCTCCAATCAAAGATAAGCACGTAGAAGCCAAACACGAACCCGCCCACGCCGAGCGACCAATCGCATAGACGAAAGCCCGCGACCCAGACGGGCCGCGACCTTTCGTGGGCCCGGCGGGGCTCGAACCCGCGACCCGCGGATTAAAAGTCCGATGCTCTACCAACTGAGCTACAGGCCCTACAGATCAAGCGTACCGTTGAGTTGATGGCCGACGATTTCCACAAGCCGACCCAGTACTCCGGC
>JANOED010000177.1:0-7388 GCA_031413035.1 Leifsonia sp.
ACCAGGAAGCGTGTCGTAAAACACCTGCGCAACTTCGGGGTACAGAATTACCACCGACTCTTCAGTGACGAGTCGCGGACTGAATGCGAGCGTTGTCGCCGGAAAAAGTAGGAAAACAAAGATAAGTAGTGTGTTGCCGGCTTCATCGGCAGCCCCGCGATGAACCTGTTTGACGCCGACGTTGTCGATGGTGGCCTCAAGTTCGGCACCGCCCTTGCCAAGGTCGACCGCGAGACGCTTGGCGAGACCAAGGCCAAGAAGGTGACAATCGGCATCCGTCCTGAAGATGTCAAGGTCGCCAAGTCAGGCGAGGGCCTGCCAGTCGATGTCGACCTCGTCGAGGAGCTCGGCGCCGACGGCTACCTCTACGGGCACACTGAGGTCGACGGCAAGCGCGTCGACATTGTGGTGCGCGTCGATGGCCGTTCGCACCCGAACGCCGGCGACAAGGTGTTCATCACCCCGCAGCCTGACCACATTCACGTCTTCGACACCGAGTCGGGACTGCGTCTCAACAAGAAGGCCGTCGTAGCCGGCTAACGTCTCATCGTTGGTCGAGCCTGTCGAGACCTCCCGTCGTCAACGTCGGTGAGATCTCGATAGGCTCGATCACCGTTTAAGCTCACACCATGAGCGGTTCACTCAACATCACGTCGGCCACGGTCGACCCGGCGCTGCTCGACCTGCCGTGGAACCTGCCGCTCGAGTCCTGGCCCGACGAGTCGATCGCCGCACTCCCCAAGGGCATTTCGCGCCATGTCGTTCGGTTCGCGAACCTCAGCGGATACGTGGTGGCGATCAAAGAGACATCCGCAGAGCTGGCCAAGCGTGAGTACGACATGCTGCGCTCACTCGGGCGCATGGACGTGCCGTGTGTCGAGCCTGTCGCAGTGATCACGAACCGTACTTCTGACACCGGCGAGGTTCTCGAGTCGGTGCTGGTGACCAGGCACCTGCGCTTCTCGCTGCCGTACCGCGCACTGTACTCCTCGGGGCTCCGGCCCGAAACGGCGACCCGACTGGTCGATGCCCTAGCGGTATTGCTGGTGCGCCTGCACATGATCGGCTTCTTCTGGGGTGACGTGTCGCTGTCGAACACCCTCTTCAGACGGGATGCCGGTGCCTTTGCCGCCTACCTTGTCGATGCCGAAACGGGTCAGCTCTATGACGGGCTCTCAAACGGTCAGCGCGAGAACGACCTCGAGATTGGTCGCGTCAACATTGCCGGTGAGCTACTCGACCTGCAGGCTGGCGGACGCCTCGACGAGAGTATCGACCCGGTCGAAATCAGCAACGGTATCGTGGCGAAGTATCGCACCCTGTGGAAGGAACTCACCGCGACCGAGGAGTTCGACCAGTCCGAGCGGTGGCGCATCAACAGCCGGGTCGAACGGCTGAACGACCTCGGTTTCGATATCGAAGAGTTGGCGATCAAGACGGATGAGACGGGCACCCAGGTGCGCATCCAACCAAAGGTCGTTGACGCCGGCCATCATTCACGCAGGCTGCTGCGCCTGACCGGACTCGATGCGGGAGAGAACCAAGCACGTCGCCTGCTCAATGATCTGGACTCGTACCGTGCCTCTATCGCGAAGAGGGACCTCGATGAGGAGGTGGTCGCTCACGAGTGGACCGCGCGGGTGTTCGAACCGGTCATCCGCGCCATCCCCCGTGAGCTCAAGGGCAAGCTGGAGCCCGCCGAGATCTTCCACCAACTGCTCGACCACCGATGGTTCCTTTCCCAGAACGAGGCTCGTGACGTACCTCTCGCCGAGGCCGTGAGCAGCTACATCGACACGGTGCTGCGCCACCGGCGCGACGAGGCCACGATCATCAACCCGATCACCGGCGCCTTCACGGCTCCGATCGGTCTTATTGCCGCGGCCGACGCCGATGATGAGGACTGGCGGAGCAAGGTCTAATGCTCGGCAAGGTTGCGGCCGTCTTCGGGCGGCGCCCGTGGCTGGGACTCCTCGCCTGGGCGATCATCGTGGGCACTGCGGGCGCGACCGCGATTGGCGGTGTGACCGGGGAGACTCTGTTCGAGCGTCTCGTGAGCGGAGCCCCGACGGCAACGAGCGAGAGCTCGCGAGCGGACGATATTCTCACCAGCACCGATGACAGCACGAGCTCGGAGTCGACCACTCTCTTGGTGCACGGCGTCGACCTCGACGAGTCGGCTGTCGTGGCTGTCGGCGCTGACCTGATCGCCGAACTAACCCCCGACACAGTCTCAGTCGTCGACCCCCTCGCGGTACCGCTCGGCCCTGACGGTGAGCGGCTCCCTGCCGTCGCCTCGCTGTTCTCTGAAGACGACCGTGGCGTGCTCTACGTCGTGGTGGTCTCCGGCACAGGCGACGGCGACCCCGACCCCGCCGAGGTTGATGCGGTCGTGGAGACGCTCACCGAGACTCGAGACAGCTTGCGCAGCGAGTTTCCCGAGGCCACGGTCGAGATCGGGTCAACCCGCCTACTTGTCGATTCGATCGTCGCGATCTCAGAGAACGACCTCCAACGCGGCGAAACGGTCGCGCTGCCTATCGCGCTTGCCGTCATGCTTGTCGTGTTCGGTGGATTCCTCGCAGCCGGCGTTCCCCTCCTCGGTGCAATCGCGGCTATCGTCGGAGCGCTGGGCGCCCTGTTCGCCTTCAGCCACATCATGGACATCGACACCACCGTGGTGAACGTCATCACCGCCGTCGGGTTGGGACTCTCGATCGACTATGGGCTGCTGATGGTAAGCCGGTTCAGGGAGGAGTATCGCGCAGCCCTCGCCGAGCATCCGGATCAAGCAAAGAGCCGCGACCTCAAACTTGCGGCCATCGTGCGAACCGCAAACACCGCCGGGCGAACGGTGCTCTATTCGGGAACGACGTTCGCGATCGCTAGCCTGGGGCTGCTTGTGTTCGAACCGCGGCTAGTTCGAGCAATCGGCGTCGGGGCGCTTGCGGTCACGGCCATCGCGATCGCGTCTGCGCTGACCCTCATCCCTGCCCTGCTGGGGCTGGCGGGCGAGCGCCTGATTCGGCCAGGTGCACTCACGCGTGTTCCCCTGATCGGCCCAGCGATCGCGCGGTTCGGCGATGTCGCGCCGGAAGAGGGTGTGTTCTCGAGACTCACCCGGCGGGTGCAGCGTCGACCCGCACTCATCACGATCTTGAGCACCCTTGCGCTGCTCGCTCTGGCGAGCCCAGCGCTGTCGTTGTCGCTCGCGAATACGAGCACGGATGCTCTGCCCGCGTCATCGGCGCAGAAGGTGTTCATCACCACGCTCAGCGACGAGTTTCCGGATGCCGCCAGCCCACGCGTCGCCCTCGTGACCGAGACCGAGGCCGATGGTGAGGTGTGGTCGGCTCAGGTCGAGTCGATCCCACGGGTCATTGCGGTGCGCTCGCCGGTCGAGCGAGGTGAGGGCTGGCGCACGATAGTCACCGTCGACGCGCCCGACGGCATTGACGTGGTGCGCGATATCCGCGCCGAACGGCCAGACTTCCCCGCGCTGGTGACCGGAACGGATGCGCGTACCCTCGACTTCTCTCAGTCGCTCATCGACCGGGCGCCGTGGGCGATCCTCATCGTCGCGTTCGGCACCATCCTGCTGATGTTCCTTATGACGGGTTCGCTCGTGGTGCCGCTGAAGGCGCTCGTTGCGAGCGCTCTATCGCTCGGGGCATCCTTCGGGGTGCTCGTCTGGGGCTTCCAGTGGGGCAACTTTGCTGGGCTCATGGGGTTCGACCCGAGTGAGGTTCACGGCGTCGACGTGCTAGTGGTCGTACTGGTGCTCGCCTTCGGCTTCGGGCTGGCGATGGACTACGAGATGTTCATACTGTCGCGCATTAAGGAACTGGTCGATCAGGGAGTCAACGGCCGCGAGGCGATCGCGCTGGGGCTGCAACGATCCGGTCGCATCATCAGTTCGGCTGGGCTCATCATCGTCGTTGTCTTCGCAGGATTCGCGACCGGCGACCTACTCGTGATCAAGCAGCTCGGGGTCGCCCTCGCAGTTGCGGTGCTTCTGGATGCCACGCTCGTGCGCATGCTGCTCGTGCCCGCGTTCATGACGTGGCAGGAACCCATCATGTGGTGGGCGCCGCGCTGGATGAAGCGGGTGCACGCGCGGTTCGGGCTACGGGACGGCTAGGTCGTGTGCGCTCGCGAACTCTAGGCGAGCAGGTCGCCGAGGCCCTGACCAACGACGTGTTCGAAGATGAGATTCGTCTCGGTGTGCGCCACGGCCGGATGACCCGCGAGATAGGTCAACACGAAGTCGCGCAGGTCTGACGCGCTCCTCGACGCGACGTGAAGCAGGTAGTCGTCTGCTCCCCCCATGTGGAACAGCGCGAGAACGCCGGGCCAGGTCGGCGCTGCTTGGCGAAAGGCATCCACTTCACTTCGAACGTGCTTGACAAGCTTGACGGCAATCAACGCCTGTACGGTCACGCCGAGTGCCGCGAGGTCGATGTCGGCGTGCGACCCTCGCAGGTAGCCGTCGTGTTGTAGTCGGCGCAGGCGCAGCGCGACAGTGGATTGCGCGATGCCCACTGTTGCCGCCAGGTCGGCGCCAGTTACTCGGGCGTTTGCGGAGAGCGCGCGTAACAGTGCGCGGTCGGTTGAATCTACCGACCTAGCAAATTCGGTCATTTTCTCGTACTTTCTGCGATTTGCAAGTATTTGATCGTAGATTGTTCAGGGTTCATTGACTAGCTTCGCACTTTCCGCTCGAATCGACTCATGATGCGCAATGATGCCCACCTCGAAACTCGCGCAGTGCACTCGGGCATGGCCGGTCTGCGGGAGAGCGGGGGCCACGTTCCGCCGATCGACTTCTCGACCACGTTTCCGCTCGCCGATGTCGAGTCCGGTGGCGACGCCTACGAATCGCTCGCCATGGGTGGCGATCTGCTGAACGGTCAGACACCCGTGTATCAGCGACTCTGGCAACCCGGGGTCGCCCGATTTGAGGATGCCCTCGCGTCTCTCGAGAGCGCTGAAGCCGCAGTTGCGTTCTCGACCGGAATGGCTGCGCTCACGGCCTGTCTTCTCGCCACTGTGACGGCGGGAAAACCGCACATCGTGGCGCTACGACCGCTGTACGGTGGCACGGATCACGTGCTCGCTACTGGGCTGCTAGGCACCACGGTGACCTGGTCTGACGCAGCATCAGTTTCGGATTCGATCCGAGCAGACACCGGTCTCGTGATTCTCGAGAGCCCCGCCAACCCCACCCTCGAGCTCAGCGACATTAGGCAAGTGGTGGCGGATGCCCATGGTGTTCCCGTTCTCGTCGATAACACCTTTGCCACACCGGTCTTGCAGCGGCCGCTTGAACTGGGTGCGACCCTCGTGCTGCACAGCGCCACCAAGTACCTCGGCGGACACGGTGACGTCATGGGTGGCGTTGTAGCCACGAACGCCGAATGGACGGTGCGCCTACGACAGGTACGCGCGCTCACGGGAGGCTTGCTGCATCCGCTCGCCGCGTATCTGCTGCATCGTGGACTGCGCACTCTGCCCGTTCGGGTGAACGCGCAGCAGGCCACGGCCGGTGAGCTGGCAGAGCGTCTCGTCGGCCACCCGGCGATTGCGAGGGTGCTCTACCCTGCACTCCCTGGGCAGGACCCCGCGGGGCTCATCGGAACGCAAACTGCGGGGGCTGGGGCCCTCATCGCCCTCGACCTTGTTGGCGGGTATCACGCCGCATCCCGGTTTGCCGAATCGTGCGAGCTCATCACGCACGCCGTGTCGCTCGGTGGGATCGACTCACTCGTCGAACACCCGGCATCGCTCACACATCGCCCCGTGGCGGCCGACGCGAAGCCCGGGGCCGGCATCGTGCGACTCTCGATCGGCCTAGAGCATGTCGACGACCTCTACGCGGATGTCGTGGCGGCGCTCGATGCGGTGGTTGGCGAGCGTTTGGGTTCGCAACCGGGTGCGGGACGGCTAGCCCGATCGGGCAGAATGGCTGTGTAGCAAAGGAGCACACACATGGCCATCACGACCACAAATCCCGCGACCGGAGTAATCGAGCGGACCTTCGAGGCCCACGACGCCGCGGAGATCGAGCGCCGCATCGCCGAGTCGCAGAACGCGTTCATTGCACTGAAGTCGACCACCTACGCCCAGCGCGGTGAGTGGATGCGTGCTGCCGCCGACCTCCTTGAGGCTGACGTCGCCGAGGCTGCGCGGATGATGACGGTTGAGATGGGCAAGCCCATTGGCCAAGCCGAGGCCGAGGTGCTCAAGTGCGCCAAGAACATGCGCTTCTATGCCGACAACGCCGAGAGCTTCCTTGCCGACGCACCGCTGGCGAACCCGGGCTCGGTCAATGCGTCGGCCGCGTGGTCGCGTTACGAGCCGCTGGGAGTGGTGCTCGCCGTTATGCCGTGGAACTACCCGCTGTGGCAGGTCATCCGCTTCGCGGCCCCCGCGCTCATGGCAGGCAACACCGGACTGCTCAAGCACGCGTCGAACGTGCCGCAGACGGCGCTCTACCTCGACACACTGTTCGAGCGCGGGGGCTTCCCCGCGGGTTCGTTCAACACGCTTCTCATCGGCTCGGCCGAGGTCAAGGCGGTGCTCGAAGATCGCCGCGTGAAGGCGGTGACGCTCACCGGTTCTGAGCCTGCGGGCCGCTCGGTGGCATCCATCGCGGGAGCACACATAAAGAAAGCGGTGCTCGAGCTCGGTGGCTCCGACCCGTTCATTGTCATGCCGTCAGCCAACCTCGAGGCGGCAGCAACGATGGCGGTCAAGGCGCGCATCGGCAACAACGGTCAATCGTGCATCGCCGCCAAGCGCTTCTTGGTGCACACGGATGTCTACGACCAGTTCGCGCGCCTGTTCGCCGAGAAGACTGCCTCGCTCGTCGTCGGCGACCCACTCGACCCGGCCACCGAGGTCGGACCGCTCGCAACCGCTTCGGGCCGCGACGACCTGGCCGAGCTCGTTGACGACGCTGTCGCGAAGGGTGCCGAGGTGCTCGCCGGAGGAAGCGCTCCCGACGGGAACGGCTATTACTACTCCCCCACTGTTCTCGCCGGCATCACGGACGACATGCGCGTCGTGATGGAGGAGGCCTTCGGTCCGGTCGCTTCGCTCTACCGGGTTGCCGACAAAGAGGAGGCGCTGCGCATCGCGAACCAGACGACGTTCGGACTGTCGAGCGCCGTATGGACGACAGATGCCGACGAAGAGGCCTGGTTCATCCACAACATCGACGCCGGTGCGGTATTCATCAACGGCATGACGATCTCCTACCCCGAGCTGCCGTTCGGCGGTATCAAGGACTCCGGTTACGGGCGCGAACTGGCGGCCGAGGGCATCCGCGAGTTCTGCAACCTCAAGACGGTGTGGAAGGGCTAGCTGCTAGTTCGCCGCGCGCAACT